>CAYOTJ010000210.1:0-6667 GCA_964406855.1 uncultured Saprospiraceae bacterium | reverse complement strand
CAGCGACGATAGCTACTAGGAAATCGCCTTTTCAGGCAACTCCTTCTGGTTATTGCTCAAAGTAGCAAGATCATAAAAGGCCGGAGTCATCGCAAGATGGTTCCGGCCTCCTTTTTATAGCCGTGTAATACCCCTTTCATCGCTGAGTTTTGCGCGCAAGAGCTTGCGTTTATCTATAGTTCTCCACGTATACCGCGCATCGGCAGGTTTTGTACATTGACCTCAAGTTTATCCGGGTCACATGCGCAAAACCTGCCGGCGCAAACTATAAGATGAGTGAAAATTGACGCCGCTATTTTTTTATACCTCAGGACTCAATCTCTGTGTAGCCAGCGTTCGACTTCACTTCTGCATTTTGCATGGGCAGACTAAAAAAGAAAGTACTACCCTGGTCAGGGATAGATTCCAACCAGATTCGTCCTCCATGCGCCTCTACAATGCGCTGGCATGTCGTAAGCCCAATACCGCTCCCTTCGTAAACTTTTCTGGAGTGCAGCCGCACAAACATGGAGAAAATCTGATCCTGGTATTCTGGCGCAATCCCAATCCCTTCATCCCGAATGCTAAAAATATGCTTATCTGATTCCGGGTAGTAGCTGACGTGCACCGTGGGGTCTTGTTGCGGCGAAAACTTAATGGCATTCGCAACCAGATTTTGAAATACCTGACTGAGCAAAGAAGGCGCGCAATTTAACGCTGGCCATTCCTGACAATCATCATTGGTGTAGATGACCGCCTTGCGTTCGGTTATCGTTTGATTGATGTTTTGTAGCGCCGACTCCAGCAGTTGCCGACTATTAGTGCTTTCTGTGGGTAGTTTGCCCTTCAGTTTTTCCAAATGAGACAGCTCAAGCAGGTCTTCAACCAACCGGGTCATTCTGCCTGCGGCATCCTTGATGAACAACAGAGATTCCATAGCTTTTTCCGGTAGAATTTCACTATACCTGCGAAGAATCAACCCTACGAAAGAAGAAATGCTTCGGGCCGGTTCTTTTAAGTCGTGGCTGGCTACCGACGTGAATCGTTCCAGATCTTCGGTATACCGAATCAACTGATGATTTTGCTCTTCAATCTGCACATTTTGAGCGCCTAATAACCGGTTCTTTTTCCGCACTTCGCGGAAGGCAATGATCATGGCGCCGGCCAGGAGCAATAAAAAGGCAAGGCCCGTACTAACAAGCGTTATCGTCAGCGAAGTGATCTTTTCTTTCTGTTGATACAACTCAATCTGTGCTTTTTGCTCTTTTACCTCATAAGCCATTTGCAACTGATCCAGCTTCTCGTCTTGTTGTTTCCTGTTAAGCGAGTCCTTGAGCAAACTGCTTTTTTCAAGGTAAACAACAGCACGCTCATATTGCCCCAGATTTTTATACGCATTGGAAATGCCTTCATACACTTCGAGCTTCCGTTCCGGATAACCATTAAGCGCAGGAATACTCATGGCTTCCGAAAAATAATCTAAAGCCGAGCGGTAGTTTTTGTGAGCCAGCGCAAGTTTACCCAAGTGGATGTTCGCACTGCTGAGCGACCATGAATCTTTTTGCTCGCTGAACAATTGTCGCGCTTTGTTTAAATGGAAAAGCGCCTGGCTAAGGGAATCATTCAGCATAAGGCAGTCGCCCAGATTGAGGTGGGCATACCCCATATAACCGGGGCTGTTTAGGGTTTTGGCAACCTCAAAAGCCCGACGGCTGTACATCAGTGCCGAGTCTCTGACGCTGAGCTTACTGTAGGCGCTCGTAACGCCTCCCAGGGCGGAAAAGAAACCTGGGGGGTTTTTTCCCCGGGTCAATTCTACCGCCTGAAGATATAGAGCCAGCGCTTCTCTGGCATTGCCCGCAGAATACCGGATACTGGCAGCCTGGTAAACCGCCATAGCCATGCCTGAAGTATCTTTTTCAGCTTTTGCAATACTCAATGCGTTGGTGTATTCCTTATAAGCGTCTTCGCTTAGGCCTCGCCGACGAAGCCCCTCAGCCAGCATACCATGCGCCAAGACGCGATTCTGGGGCTTAATTACAGATTTGGGCAGGCCCAGAAACTGACGTAGATAGCGTTCGCCAGAGGTATAGTCATCGGCTGACGACATCGCCGAACGACCCGTGTTTAGCAGCAAACAGGCCAATAGGGCCGGCTTATTCAAACGCTCAACTTCAGTAATGAGGAATTGTCCGATAGAGAACGCTTCTCTCCCGTTTCCTGCGTCCAATGCAAGCCTAAATTCAAGGTATTTTTCTGCGCACGTTCCACAACTCCTCGAAATGCCGGCATCTAAAGAAGCAGGGCAATCCTGAGACAACAGCAACGGCATCTGACTTAATGCAACAAATAACCAAGTCAGCAAAAACCGTAACCGATATTGCGATGGGGGCAAAAAAACAGAACACGCTGACAAGATGCGTGGTAATTTTTGTTCATTCATGCGTTTAATCATTGGGTGATGCTCTTCCGTAGTTCTTCAAGTAAAGATGCTATAAATCATAATCCTGGCACAAAATAAAAACGCCGCCTGATATTTTCCAATAAAAGGCGGCGTACAAGCAATTTTTATCGCCGGCTCTTAAAAGCTCCGACAATTAATTACCTTAGAACCATTACCCCCATGGCCACCATGGCCAAGGCGGCGGCTCTGATCCTCCTTTAACGGAATCCAGTTGTTCTGCCTCGACGACAATAAAATCGTCGCCTGACAGCAAGTGCTTCAGATTTTCCATACTTGAAATCGGTTTTTGAAATAATAAGTAAAAAGCTCTTAGTCATCTCGTTATCGAGAATGCTCAGCTTTGTTTGGGTAGATTGTATGCGATTATAACTAGGAGGTCCGTTTCTACGACTGTAAAGTTAAGTGAATAGGCCTAAATCTGCAAATTTTTAACATGGAAAAAATAAAAAAGAGGAGCCATTGCTGGCTCCTCCTAAATACCTAAAACCCATATTCATATCATGAAAACCTTCTTGTCTTTTCAGCGCTTGTTTCGAGAAACAACGCCTCGTTTCCATTGGAAACTACACCCTTATGACGGCATCCTGAATAAAGGTCACTTTTTCACCGCACCCGGCACAACTTTTTATTCTAGCTCCTGTATTTGACCGTAAATCGAAATGTGTATCTTTGGCCCCAATGGATAAGGGTCGAGTAATATGGGAACAAGGCCGGTTCGCCCTTACACTGGAGCGATTGTGCAGGCAGTTGATCGAACATTTCGACAACTTCTCCGATGTCTGTTTTGTGGGCGTGCAACCCCGCGGCGTAGCCCTGGCTGAGCGCCTGCGCCAAAAATTAGCCGACAAAGGCCTTGAGCCTGCTCATACCGGCCGCCTTGACATCACCTTCTATCGCGACGACTTCCGCACCCGAAACAAGCCTCTTAAGGCCAGCCCCACGGATATGGACTTCCTCGTAGACGGCAAAAACGTCGTCCTCATAGATGACGTCCTTTATTCCGGCCGAACCATTCAGGCTGCCCTTACCGCCCTCAACCATTACGGCCGCCCGCATCGGGTTGTTTTACTGGCATTGGTAGACCGCCGCTTTAATCGCCATCTGCCCATACAGTCCGATTTTACCGGCCTCACCGTCGATGCCCTCGATGAAGCCTACGTCAAAGTAGAATGGGCCGAAATCCACGGCACAGATCGCATCTTGTTATTTGCCCACAAACCGGAAGACGATTAGCGCATGCCTACGCTTCAGCAATTGAGCACTCCCCACGTCATCGGGATCAAAGACCTCACCGAAAACGACATTCGGCTCATCTTTGAAACCGCCAATGAATTTAAAGACGTCATCAACCGGCCCATTAAAAAAGTGCCCAGCCTGCGCGACATCACTGTGGCCAACCTTTTTTTCGAAAACTCTACCCGAACCCGTATCTCCTTCGAGCTGGCCGAAAAACGCCTCTCCGCCGATATCCTCAACTTCTCGGCCTCTTCCTCTTCCGTAAAAAAGGGCGAAACCCTCCTCGATACCGTCAATAATATCCTGTCTATGAAAGTAGACATGATCGTCATGCGGCATCCCGCGCCCGGCGCCCCCCATTTCTTAGCCCGCCACATCAACGCCAATATCGTCAACGCCGGCGACGGCACCCACGAACACCCCACTCAGGCCCTCCTCGACGCCTACTCCATGCAGGAACAAATTGGCGATCTGGCCGGCAAAAACATCGCCATCATCGGCGACATCCTCCACTCCCGCGTAGCGCTCAGCAATATCTTCTGCCTCACCAAATTAGGCGCCAACGTGCGCGTCTGCGGCCCCCCCACGCTCATCCCCAAATACGTGGGGCAGCTCGGCGTGGAAGTGAGCCACAACATCCGCGAAACCCTCCACTGGTGCGATGTCGCTAACGTCCTCCGCATTCAACTCGAACGCCAGGACCTCAAATATTTTCCCTCCCTGCGCGAATACGCCCAGTATTTCGGCATCAATCGCACGCTCCTCAATGAGCTCAACAAACCCATCGTCATTATGCACCCCGGCCCCATCAACCGCGGCGTGGAAATAACCAGCGAAGCCGCCGACTCCGAGCACAGCATCATCCTCCAACAGGTCGAAAACGGCGTGGCCGTCCGCATGGCCGTACTCTACCTCCTCGCCGCAGGCCGGTAATATGGGTTAAAACAAGTCTTAACTCTCGGGGCCTACCCCGCATATCACCTACCTCCATCATCAGCCTGCGCGGGGTCGCTACGTTGCGGGGCTCCCGTTGGTCGGCCGGCTCCTTGTGGTCGCCGTCTGGCGGCTTAGGCCGCCACCCCTCCACATCGCTAGGCCAACGCCACCTCTTAAACACCGACCCGCACCCCCGGATGAAATGCCCCGAAAATTTTTTTAAAAAATGCTCCTTTACAATCCAATGACAAACCTCCTCCCGTATATGAGCACATAAACATGGACGGGAAATATGAAACCGATCATTTTGCTCATGCGCACACTGGGAATTTTATTATTGCTTTCGGGTATAGTCTTCATCTGCTATACTTATTACAAAGCTGTACCCTTTATCAATGATCCCAAAGCCAACCTTCAACTGAGTCGGATCGATTTCTCCGATACCCTCACGGCCAATCAGGCTAAGGCAATCCGGGCATCTCTGGCTGAGATAGAGGGCGTGCAACACGCCTTTGTCAATCCTGATGCAGGTACCTTAGTTTACAGTCATTATCCCGCCGTCGTATCAGCCGAAAAAGTCCATGCGCAGCTATCAGCCGCTGTTCCCCAACCCATGCAACGTCATCGGGTTGATGCCGCCGCCCTCGCAAGCGGCTGCCCCGTAACCGGCGAAAAAGGCATTATGCGCCGAATGACCAACTTCTGGCTCAATATCTTTCGTAACCCAAATGCATTGTAGATATGAAAATCGCAAAATTCTGGCTGGTAGCCCTGAGCTTCGCAGCCATTCTGGTATTCGCTTCCTGTGACAAGGACGACGACAAAGATCCCACCCTCTACGAAAAGCTGGGCGGTACAGAGCGCGTTGCCGATCCGGCAGGCGGCGGCATGATCGAAAAAGGCAGGCTTGGTTTGAGATCGGTAGTAGACAGTACTATTTTTGTAATAGCCGCTGATCCCAGTCTGAGTCCTTATTTTGCCTCCTTGCTGGGCGAAGTAGGCAGCGGTAACCTTACCAATCTGGCTGTCCTGAGCAAAAATCTGACAGACTTTTTTTGCGTAGCTACCGGAGCCGAAAACTTTGCCTATGATGGCCTGGATATGGCCGCAGCCCATGACCCGGCGAGAAACCCACGCATGGCGCTTAAAGCCGATAATGCCAGCTACGACAGCTTTATCGCTGCCGTAGTGGTAGGCGCACAACAAAACAGCGTACCCTCAGAACTGATCACTGAAGTGGGCGCACTGCTCGAAACGCTCCGTACTACCGTCGTGCAGCGTTAGTACCAGTATACCCGAACCCGGGTACTTCTGGTTGTGAACCTGTATTTGAAGAATTGTGGAATAATACCAACTTAGCAAGTCGAATGTATGGTTATCGGGTTGCCGGCAAAACGCCGGCAACCCGATGTGTTTTTACATAGAGGGGAATCAACTTTTTTACCCCAATATCAGTTGCCCGCCCCTAAAACGATAAAAAATATCTTTGGAGCTCTCTTTTACCCAACACTATTTTATAGTGCAGCGCGTTATTGTCTCAACCCCAGCAAATTTTTTCTATTAATCTTTGGCCGTTAACGAAATAATAGGCTAAATTACAGGTTCAAACTCACGGATTATGAGTCAACGCTTCCACTTGTTCATCCTTTTGCTGTGGGCGCTTCCTTTCGGCTTGTCTGGCCAGTCTTGCGATAGCCACATTCAAGAAAACAGGGTTATCCAGGGCACGCACGTACTGCGTACGCAAGTAATCACCCTCGTCGTTAGGGGTACTTACACGTATAGTATCCAGCTTATGAGCGATACAAGAGGTATAACTGCCCGGGTCGTTTCTCAGGGAGGGGTAGAGTTCAATCAGGATGACGAGGTCATTTTTATGGACGCCAACCAGACGCGCAGGAGCTACCGCTTTATCGAAATGGGGGAAATGCTGAACGAGGGCACCGCCACAGCTATGCACCAAAACGTGGTGCAACTCGATGTGCCGGCCATACAGTGGTTTGCCAGCAATCTCATCACCACCATCTACCTCAAGAACAACATCAGCAACGA
>CAYOTJ010000209.1:0-6723 GCA_964406855.1 uncultured Saprospiraceae bacterium | reverse complement strand
TGATCATAGTGCGATGCGGGCGATTGGTCCAGCATTAAATGCTGTTGGAGCGGGCTATTCTGTTTTGAGCCAGCGCACGGTTTGCGAGCGACCGTCGGCGCTGAGTACGCGCACGAGGTACATGCCTGCGGGGGCGCCGACGAGGTCGAGTTCCTGGCGGTGTTGGCTGATGCCGGGCAGGTTAGCCGATTGCCATACGGGTTGGCCCAGGGTGTTGAAGACCTGGATTTGCACGTCGGCGGTTTCGCGCAGCTCCAATTGCAGCCAGCTTTGGCCATTGGAGGGGTTGGGCGACAGTTCGATGCGGCCGAGCGGCTGGGCGGCGTTGTCGTTGGTACCTACCATTACGTCTACAACTACGGTGAGTACGTCCTGACAGCCGAAATTGTCGGTAACGGTTACGGAGTATACGCCGGGGGTGAGGCCGTTAGCGGTGCGGTCGGAGGTTCCATTGCTCCAGGCGTAGGTATAGGGGGCTGTGGGCACGCCGGCATTGACGGTGGCCGAGCCGTTGGCATTGCCGGGCGTAGCGCCGATGACGTCGGCTGAAAGCTGGAGGCCGTCGCAGCGCTGTAGGAAGATGTTGTCGATGTCAAACCAGTAGTCGCCGCCGGTAGTGCTGCCCCAGAAGGCCTGGAAGCGCAGTCGGACCGACTGGTCCACATAGTCGTCGAGGGGAACCTCAATGCCGGTCATATCGGCCGTGGGAACGTGGTTGCTGGTATCGATGGTGGCTACGGTGGTGTAGGTCTCGCCGCAGTCGGTAGAAATGGACACCACTAAGCGATCGGAGCCGCTAAGTTCGTAGGGGTCGGTACCGGCCGACCAGAGGGTATACCGATAGTCGAAGTAAAGGACGTCGCCTGCCTCTACGGGGCCAAAGGCGGGGGTAGCCATGTTGAAGGTTTGGTCGCCGGAGTAGATGTTGTCGGATGCTACGAAAGAGGTGTTTCCGTGGCCGGCATTTACGAATATATCGGCGTCGAAGGTCCAGTTGGCAGGTATGACGCCCAGTTCAAAGTCTTGGTAGTACGGCAGGCCGAAGGCTGAGGTAAAGACATAAGAGGCCGTATCGTTGAGCAGCAGGCCGTCGGCGGCGAGGTCGCTCCAGGTGGTGATGGTATAGCTGCCGGGCAGGCTGGAGTCGAAGGTCTGCGCAAAGGTATACGACAGTTGTGCGCCGGGATCAAGGGGGCCGGGTACTACTTCGGATACGATGGTAGCGCCATTGACCTGATAGCTGACCGTGAAGTTTGACTGAGACTCGGTGCCCAGGTTGATGAGGCGAATGGTGACGGCGTCGTCGGCTACGCCACAATCGATGGCGCTGTTGACGGTTGATATGGCTGCGAGATCGGCTTCTGCTTGTTCGCTGATGAGCACGTTGTCTACGCCAATACCCTCGGCAACTACCGAGAAGTCGGTGCTGAAGACAAAGCGGAGCCTCACTTCGGGCTGGCCTGCCGTGCCTTGCAGAACGTTGATGGCGGTTACCCAGCCGTTGAAGCCGCCGTCGCCATCCCACCATTGGGAGAAGGTGTCGTTGTACCAGTTGAGGCCGGTGCCGGCGGAGCCGACTTTGGTCCAGGTTTCGCCTCCGTCAATGCTGGATTCTAACCAGAGCTCGTCGCAGCAGGATTCGGTTTGTACGAATAGGGAGAAAGAAATGCGGGGGTCCTCGTCGAAGGTAGTGAAGTCCATGCAGGGCGACACGAGGTAAGACAGCTCGACGTCGTTGTAATTGCCGCTGAGGTTGGTTACCCAGGCGTTGAGGCCACTGGCTGCCGAGGAGATAAGGGCGCCTGTGGGTTGGCCGTGTTGCCAGGTGGGGTTGAGGCTTTCCTCTCCCACCAACCAGCCGCCGTTGTATTCTTCGAAACCTTCGAGGTAGGGAAACTGATCGACGAAAGGAGCCGTGGTCAGGCTGAACCGCAGGGTATCGTTGACGTAGTTGGTATCTTGCTGGAGTTGGGTAAATACATCGATGATGTACTCGCCGGGTTCCGAAAAATCATAAGTGGTTTCAAACTCCGTCTGGAACGTGGAATCGACCCCGATTACCCCGGTAAACAAGCCATCGACGGGTTGGTTGACGCCGCCGGGCACGCCGTTGACGCTAAAGTTGTAAGGGATAAACGTTTGGGGCAGGCCGCCAAAGTTTTGCATAATAAAGGTGAGGGTCTCTACGCCGTAGAGGTTACATTCCACGCCTTCAATAAAGGCGTCTACTACGCCTACGTCATAGGCGCGGCGGGTTTTGAATGCAAAAGGCCCGCGGTAGGTGCTGGTATCGCCATTGGAACAGGCTGCGCGCAGGTAGAACTCATAGTCGGTAAACTGCGTAAGCGGTTGCAGGCGGATGTTGTTGGAGGAGGTAGTGCGGGTGATGCCCGTGCCAGTGATGAAGCCCGCAGGGCCATACTCGACGAGGGTTGTACCGGCGGGGTCGGAGGGCGTCCAACTGATGTCGGCATAAAAAGCCCGGATATTATCCACCGAAACAGCTCCCGCCGGCGGTGAAGGGCAGGAAGGGCAGACAGCTTCGGTAGTGAACACGTTGGGGCCTACGGCCGGGAAGGGGCCATCGGTAAAAAGGGTGTTGCCGTCGGCGTCGAGTAAGAAGTAAGATACTTCATTTTCGAAGAACCCCGGCGTATAAGACAAACTAATGGCGTCGCCGCTGGAAACGGCGATGGCGAATTCCGCGAAATCAGGCGTGGTAAAATCGAGGGTGTAAGTAGTGCTCACGCCGTCGACATTAACGGAGATAGAGGCGCCATTCCATCCGTCGCCGAAGGTGTCAAAGAGTTGGAGCGTGTATTCGCAGGAAATCTGCGCATTGGCTCGCCAACCCAGCAACAGCAAGCAGGCGCTAAAAAGTAGATAAGTAGCTTTCCGACCCATAGAAAAGTGTTTTTTTAATATTTTCGCCCGGCTCAGGTATAGCAACCAGGCAAAAGGCCCATAAAATTAGCCAAATATCTGAACATTCGCCGCTAAGTTTTGTCGGCTGTGTGGCTATGAAGGCCCTAAGTTAGCATAAGCCCTAATTTTTTAAACCTTTTTTAGGAACTCATGTTAGCTGTTTGTTGTGCGCAACCAGCGATATTGGCTCATAATAAAGACACAAAAGTAAAAAAACGCATAGCGTGGCTGTATATTCCATCAGCGATTTGGAAAAACTTTCGGGCATCAAAGCGCATACCCTGCGCATTTGGGAGCAGCGCTATGGTATTATTGAGCCCAAGAGAACAGAAACGAACATTCGCTATTACGAGGATGACGACCTCAAGTTCATCATCAACGTGGCCCTGCTGAACCGCAACGGCTTTAAGATTTCTAAGATAGCCCGAATGACCCGGCAACAGATAGCCGCGCAGGTGGCCAATCTTTCAGAGCCTTCTAATGCCCTGGATGGATCTATGCTCGATGCGCTCACTTTGTCTATGATTGATATGGACGAGTATAAATTCGACCGTATCCTCAGCGCCAGCACGCGGCAGATTGGCTTCGAGCGCACTATGCTGGAGTTGGTATATCCTTTTCTGGAAAAACTCAGCGTGCTGTGGCTTACGGGGTCCATCAACCCTGTGCAGGAAAACTACATCAGCTACCTCATCCGACAAAAGCTGATTGTAGCCATCGATAAAGCGCCGCTACCCGCGCCTGAAGCGGGCGGCAAGTGCTTTGCGCTCTATCTGCCCAAGGGCGAGCGCCAGGAACTGAGCCTTTTGTTTATGTACTACCTCCTCAAGGTGCGCGGCCATTACGTGCTGTACCTTGGGCAGGATATTTCCGTGACGGATATGCGCGACGCCTGCAACATACGCACGCCCGACTATATCTTCACCATGATTACCGAAACCTTTGCCCGGGAGTCGGTGCAGCACTACGTCGACCGCCTGGCGGCTACCTGCTCCGATGTTCATATTCTATTGTCGGGGTATCAGGTGGTAGCTCAGGAGGTAGCGCCGCCCGCTAACGTAACCATCCTCAAAAGCCTTGATCATACGATGGCGCTGTTGGATAAGCTTGATGGCGAGCGAACCCGCCATGCGGGCCAACCGGCCACTGTCCAAAGCAGTTCGTTGTAAAAATCCCCGCCGGCGCGCTTCAACTTTGTTTTCAGCTCGGTTGTTTGCCTTACCAAATCAATCTTTTTTAAAGCAATTTCAATGAAATCGATCTATTTCCTTGCAGGACCGCTACTGGCGGCGTTCCTGCTCACGGCCTGCGGCGGTCAGGCGCCGGCAGGCGAACAAGCTGCTACCGGCGATGCTATGGCTGCCGGCGCGGCTACGGGTATGCCCTATGCCGTTGATGTCAATGCCAGCGTCATCAACTGGGAAGGCTCCAAATTGGTGGGCGGTAAGCATACCGGCACCCTCAAGTTACAAAAGGGCGAAATACTGGTGGCCGACGGCCAGATTACAGGCGGCGCGTTTGTCATCGACATTAACTCCATTAATAATACCGACCAAAAAGCCGGCGACGGCAAAGAAGACCTCGAAGCCCACCTCAAAGACGGCGATTTTTTTGAGGCCAATACTTACCCTACGGCGGAGTTTGTAATTGTAAAGGTAGAACCGGTAAGTAGCAACCCCAATGCTACACACAACATCACCGGCAACCTCACTATGAAGGGCATCACCAAGAGCGTGGTTATCCCGGCCCGCGTAAGTGCAGGCGAAACCGGCCTGCAAGCCATTACGCCCGCCTTTACCATCGACCGCACCCAGTGGAACGTGATGTTCCAGGCCGGCGTATTGGGCACGGCCAAAGACGAGATCATCAATGATCAGATTGGTCTGCAAATTAACCTGTCGGCTACGCCTAAATAATTTTCAGGCATCAAGACTGATCAGGCGGGCCAGTTCTGCCGGTATACGGATGTGCTGGTCTGCCGATTCTATTTCTGTTTCACCGTCCTTTGCTCGGGCTGCAACCCTGATTTCGGCTCCTGGCAGCAGCCCATATTGCCAAAGCTGGGCCGTTACGTGTTCGGAAAGCTGGCGGGGCGCCAGCCGCCCGCTTTGGCCCGGCGCCAACTCGGCCAACGGCCGCGACGGCCGTCCTATTTTGGCGGGTATGGGCGATCCGTGGGGGTCTACGATTGGGTATCCTAAGGTAGCGTCTACGTCATCGAGCATCTCTTCGGTGAGCAGGTGCTCGTAGCGCTCGGCCTCATCGTGGATGTGGGCTACGTCGAGCCCTACTTTATTGGCTAAGTAAGTCTCCCACAGGCGGTGAGCCCTTACCAATCGCTCGGCTTCAGCAGCGCCTTTTTCACTCAGCCCCCCTGATTTGGGGTCTAACCAGCCTTTTTTCAGCAGTCGGCTGCGGTTTTTGCGCCAGGCGGCCTCCGATGTTTTTAGCTCCGCCCGCCACTGCCGCTCATCCAATTTGCCGTGGGCATCTAAGGTGCGGTAGGCTGCTTTCAACATATCCTCGGCGGCTACGCGGCGGCTGAGCGTCATCCTTGATAATGTGCGAATCAGCAACCCCCGGCGCGGTGCAAAGACTACGGCCGTCAGGTACATCAGGGTAGCCGTTACTGCCATAGCGGGGCCGGGCGTGGTTTCGAGCACTATGGCTAATGCGAGGCCCAGCACGGCCGTTAACAATCCCAGCGCGCCCGCTATTACCAATACGCGCTCCAGTCGGTGGGTCAGCAGCAAAGCCGTAGCTGCCGGCGTAATGAGCATAGCCACCACCAGTATGACCCCTACCGTTTGTAGCGAGGCCACCACTGCAAACGACAGCAACAGCATCAGGAAGTAGTGCACCATTTTTACGTCAATGCCCATTGTTTTGGCCACTACCTCCTGGAAAGTGGTCACTAAAAAATAGCGATAAAATACCACGATACTCAACAACACATAGCCCGTCACTACGGCTGTCAGCCATAAGTCGGTATTGGCTACGCCCAGCACGTTGCCAAAGAGGAAATCCTTCAGGTCGAGGTGAACTCCGTCATGCCGGCTGATGTAGGAAATGCCCATCACGCCCAGCGAAAACATAGCTGTAAAAACAATGCCAATAGCCGCGTCGTTTTTGGTGTGCCCCCGGTGCTGTACCCAGGTTATGCCTAAGGCTGTAATGAGGCCTGCCCCAACGGCGCCTACAAAGAAGCCCAATGCGCTATAACCCACTACTACATAGGCCGCCACCACGCCCGGCAAAATGGCGTGCGCCAGCGCATCGCCCACCAACGACATATTGCGCAGCACAATAAAGGCGCCCAACACCCCGCACATCAGCCCCACCATGCCTGAGGCCAAGAGGGCCCGCCAGGCCCAACTCTCCTGAAAAATATCTATCAGATTCATAAGCTATGGGATAAAGACAGCAACAACGCTCTGCACCTTGTGCCTATCGCGCTCCAAGCCAAGGTTTCGCCATCTTACCTTGGAGCGCGTAACAAAGGTAAAAGTATTTTTCGATAAATCAAAATAATAATTTAGACTAACCTAAAAACTTTTCATACAGTTCCATCATCTGCGCGGCCAACCCATCGCCCCTGAATCGGGTAGCATGGGCATACCCGTTGGCTATCATTCGTTTACGCAGCTCTTCGTCGCGAAGGATGGTTTGAATTCCGGCAGCAATCTCCTCCGGGCGGCGGGGGTCTACCAGCCAGGCATCGGGGCCGGCTGCCTCGGGTAGCGACGAGGTATTAGAGGTAATCACGGGCGCCTCGCTGAACAGCGCTTCTAATATAGG
>CAYOTJ010000208.1:0-6733 GCA_964406855.1 uncultured Saprospiraceae bacterium | reverse complement strand
GCGGCGAAGGTTACACTGGCCGTACATAGGTCGTCGTCGGTGGTCGTATTGACGGGGCTCGGGCAAACGGTGATGGTGGGCGCAATGTTTAGGGGCGTCACCGTGGGGTTGGCGGGGCCGCTAACGCCGGGATCATCCGTTAGTACGTTGGAGAAATTGCTTCCCGTTACCGTACCCTGGTTGCTCACCTGGCAGATGCCTAACGGGAAGGGATTGTCGATGGTTACGCGGAAGACGATGGTCATCGCGGCGTTTTGCGGGAGCGTGAAGGGGCCTGCCGTAACGGTTTCGCCCGACATGAAGAGGGCGGCTACTTCAGGCTGGTCTTCGGGTGCTTCGGCTACCTGGGTTTCAGCAGGCGGCGCCAGGGCGGTTTCCACCGGCGTTGCCGCTTCGGCAGCCTGGTCGGGGGCTGTAAGTTCGGCCAATTCTTCCTCTGTGGGAGCAAAAGCGTGCGTGGGCACAAGGCAAACACCGTTGAAGGTAAACGTAGTTGTCGGCCCTGAGGCAATCACACCATTGTTATTGGTATTGTTATTAGCCGTCCAGTTGGCGGCTACGTTGGCGCCGCCGCCCTGAAGGTTGAAGAAAGAACCCGAGTCGAAGAATTGTGCGCGAAAGGCTCGCGGATAAGGCGGAGGGGGCAGCGTCAGGTCGTTGTTTTTGACGTTGGCGCAGAGGGTGAGGATGTCAGGGCCTGCGGCATCTGATCCTACACGCAATATAATACCCTCCAGACCGGCCTCCGTAGTAGTAGTATTAGAAATGTTATTATTATCAATGGTAGCATCTAAACGGGAAGCAGCGCTAGTACCAACCCTGGCAATAAGCCCTACCGGGGTGTCGGTGTTGGAGGAAGCAATATTGGGGTTGTCTTTCACTTCCAAAACAGCCTGCCCGTTTCCTTCGTGCAAAACCCGTACCGTTGCAAAAGTGGTGGCCGTGGTATTGTTATTGGTCAGATTGCCGTTGTTGTTTACCCGGCCGCTGAAGTCGGAAGTAGTGAAGGTGGAAGCCAGTACGGCCACTTCGCCTGAGGACTCAATGGTGGGGTTGTTGTTGATGTTGAAGTTCATGTTGGCATTGGCGCCGCTGGAGCCTACTTCAATGCCGGCCATTGGGTTGCCAAAACGCTGAACGGTACAATTGGTGATGTTCAGGTTAAAGTTTGAACTTCCTTCGGCTAAGCATTGGATGCCTTTTGAGCCTGCCCGGTGGAAACTGCTGTTGCTGAGGGTTACCGTGGCATTTGCGGTACCTAACGTTCGCATTTCAAAGCAATCTATCCGGGTCACTTCATAAGCTGTATTCGAGAAACTGCAATTGTTGACCGTCAGGTTCAGGGTTCCTGAGCTTGTGCGGATATGGGTGTTTCTGGCGGCCGAGTTGGAAAAAGTACAGCCGGTGAAACTACAGGTTCCGAAGAGTTCGATCAGCTTTATGCCGTTTTCGTCATTCGATACGAGCGGCGTGCCGGCCCCGGTCAAAGTGCAGTTGGTCATGACGAGGTTCGTCACGTTGTTGCCATTGATTCCTTGCTCTGCCGTAGTAGTCACGTCCACGTTGTTCATGGTTATGCCGTTTACTGCGCTCATGTGGATGGCCGCATAGCAGGACGTATTCTGGTCTTCGTCGCAAACGCCGTCAAACCCCGCATCGCCCGTATTGGCGCTGTTCAGGGTCATATTCCGGAGGGTAATGTTGGTAGCCGTGAGCAACTCGATGCCGCGTTGGACTATTGTGCTGATGGTACCGCCCGAGCCGTCGGTAGTGCCCGTACCGGTGACCTCAAAAGAGCCGGTGGTATTTTGCAGGCGAATGCCGTGGGAGGCATTGGAGGCCGAAATGGATTTGAAAATGGCATTCAGGGCAGTACTCGTAAATTGAACGGCAATGCCGCCGCTATTACTGACGGTAACGTCTCTTACGAAGGCCGAGGCCGAACTGGCAGACACCAGCGCAATGCCGCTGGTATTGACGATATCTACCCCCATCACCTGGTTTTGAGACTGCATATCAATCGAGTTGCCCGTCTGGTTAATAACGGGATTGGTTCCGCCAACCATCGGAATAACAGCCGGAGCAATGGGCGGGTGCACCGAGAATGTAACTCCGGCAAGGGTCGCCAGCGTACCTTGAGCGCCCTGGCCAATGAGCTTTTGCTGACCCAGCAAGAGCGTATTTCCGCTGTTGTTATATGTGCCGGAGTACACAAAGATATTGTCTCCAACACCATCAAGAGAGGATGCATTAAAAGCATTAATGGTATTCCAAGGCGTGCTGAGGCGGCCGTCGCCTCCGGCGGGGGCGCTGTCGTCGATGAACCAGATCATCCCCGTAACGGCGATGCTCACCTGACCTTGATCGGTGAAGGTGCCATCAGACACGGTATAAGTAAAGGTAGTTGTACCTTCGTAGCCGGGGTTGGGGTTGAAGGTGAAGCTGCCGTTGGCATTGTGGGTTACAGTACCTTGGGTGCCGGCTGTATTGATGGCGGTAACGCTGAGGACGTCCCCGTCGAGGTTCACTTCATTGGCCAGCATACCGGCGCCTGCGGGCACGGCGATGGATACGTTGCCCACCGTCGAGTAGCTGTCGTCGATGGCCACTACCGAAGTTTTCAGCGAGCCGGCCACCAGCGTGGTGTTGGGGTCGATGGTGTCGGTGAAGTTTACGCCAGTGGCGTCGGCTCCGGCCGGATTGTTTATTACTACGGTGTACTCCAGTATGTCGCCGGGGCTGGGGCCGGTGGGGCCGCCGTCGGCGCCTACCTGCGCATATACCTTAGTGGCGGTTATGACCGGCATCATGGCAAAGGGGTACATAAATTCCGCTTCGTTGCCGGTAGCCGGTTGGATGGAGGCGGAAGGTTGATCAGCCGATGGCGCCGGTTCGCATTGTTCGTGCGCGGCGGTCGAAGGGCGATCGGGTAGTTGGGTCTTTTTATCGCCGTCGTTAAACAAGGCGAAGAAAAGACTACACAAGGCGTAAAAAAAATACATCTTCATGTTTGCACTTTTTGGGCACGGTAAAACAATAAAATGTTACAAACCAAGATTCTGTCTTTGGCGCAACACCTTAGATGATATTAGATAATATGGTTAAGCAAAGCTGCTTACAGCTAATGTTTTCACATGTCAAGATGCCAGTCAGAATACTTCAAAGCTCTTATATCCCTGATAAAACATCTGGTGGAGGGGGGAGAGGCTAACTGGGAATAACCGTCGGGGACGCTACTAAACCCGGCAAACCGACACAAAGATATATACTTTTTAAAAACAGGTGCTAAAAATGTTGCGAATTAAAATACCCGTTTTATCTTTGTCAGGTAGCAGCCAATGTGTTGTAGAAAAAGCTGCTTACGCCGGCTTCAGCCGTTTGTATTATGCCGCTTGTTCCCCCCATGTGCGGCGCGTTGTTATAAGCGCATTTTATCCATTTAACCCACTGATTCTATTGGGGTTATTCCCCTTTCAGGAAGGGTTTGATAATAAGTCTTTTTACCATGCATAGAAGAGATTTTTTACACCAGTCAAGTCTTGGGTTGGGTGTGTTGCTTGTACCGGGCAGCTTTGTCCGCTTGTTTAAAAGTACGGCAGTCGCCGAGCTTTGGACGGAGTTTACCACCCTGCTGCGCGCCCGCGAGCTGGGGCTTCCCCCTGCCGGCTTAGACGAATTGCTTGAGTCTGGCCAATTTTCAAAGAACATACAGCCTTTTGATGCCGGCCGCGCCCTTTGGTATGGCTACGGCCCGGCAGGCGAGTACGCGCTGGGTTGGATTCCACTCTACATAGAAGAGCAAGGCTTAGTAGGTTTTCTTGCGCCGATCTATGCGCGTACCCGCAGAGGGCGTTGGGCTAAAGTGCGCACGCTCTCGTGTTTTGAGGTGGAAGCCATCGTCCACCTAATGCGCGCCGGCCATGCCCCCGATCGCCTGTTGCCCATACTGCCCGAGCAGCCGCACCGCCAACCAGGCTACCCCACCGCTAAAGGAGGCATAGAGATGACCCTCCGCTTAACCGACAATCGCCTAAGCGCACAAGTGCGCCTGCTTGACAGCCAGTCCAAAGAGATGGCCGCCGCAATAGTACATTCTGCCTTACTCTGATGCCGGTAAAAAAGGTTGAGGTAAATCTTACCTCTGCCTTAACCTAAACCCCATACCATGCTTGTATTGAAAATTTCTCATTCATAACTAAACCTGTAATACCATGTCTGAACCTTTCTTGGGGGAAATCAAGATCATGAGTTTTAATTTCCCTCCCAGAGGATGGGCTTTATGCAATGGTCAATTGCTGCCCATCAACCAAAACCAGGCGCTGTTTGCGCTGTTTGGCACCACTTATGGGGGCAATGGCCAAACCAATTTTGCTCTCCCCGATTTCAGGGGACGCGTCCCCGTGCATCAAGGCGCCGGCTTCACTATGGGGCAAAGAGCCGGCCAGGAAGCCCATACGCTTACGGTAAGCGAAATACCGGCCCATAATCACTTCACGGTAGCGGTATCCAATGTACAAAACTCCATTGCTCCTACCAATAATTCCTTCTTTGCGGCTACCACGCCTTCCGAGTTTTACTCAGGCGCAGCCCCCGACACGACCATGCTTCCCGATATGCTGGGCAACCAGGGGGGGAATCAGCCCCACAACAACATGCAACCCTACCTGACGCTCAACTTCTGCGTTGCGCTTCAAGGTATTTTCCCAAGCCAAAATTAAACTGCAACAACAATGGGATCACCATACGTTGGCGAAATCCGAATGTTTGCCGGCAACTTTGCGCCCGTAGGCTGGATGTTTTGCCAGGGCCAATTGCTGCCCATCTCAGAAAATGAGGTCTTATTTCAGCTCATTGGCACCACCTATGGCGGCGATGGCGAGCAAACCTTTGCACTGCCCAACCTGAGCAGCCGCGTGCCATTGCACATGGGCCAGGGGGCGGGGCTGTCCAATTACGTCATCGGCCAGTCGGGCGGTACGGAAACGGTAACGGTTACAGCCCTGCAAATGCCGCTGCACACCCATGCCGTACTCGCTACCAATAGCAACGGCGGCGCTACCAGCCCCAATGGGGCGCTTTTTGCCCGTAACGCCTCCTCGCCGGATACTTACTCCAGCGATACCAGCGGCGGTATTGTGCCTATAAGTCCCAATGCGGTATCCCCTTCAGGAGGCAGCCAGCCGCATGAGAACATGCAGCCCTACCTGGCGATCAACTTCATCATCTCCCTGTTTGGCATTTTTCCTTCACAATCTTAACCCACCATAATCATGTCTGATCCATTTGTTGCAGAAATCCGCATGATGGGCTTCAACTTTCCGCCTACCGGTTGGGCGCGCTGTGACGGCCAGATACTGCCCATTTCCCAAAATACGGCTTTGTTCTCCTTGCTGGGTACCACCTATGGCGGCGACGGCAAGTCTACCTTTGCCCTGCCCGACCTTCAGGGCGCCACGCCGCTTCAGCAGGGGCAAGGCCCGGGCTTATCGCTCTATGACCTTGGTCAGATAGGCGGTTCCAACACCGTTACGCTGCTGCAGAGCGAAATGCCCTCCCATACCCACCAGTTGGTTGCCCTCAACGACACGGGCTTGCAGGCCAATCCGCAAGGCGCCGCAACGGCACGCGCCAACATTTACTACAACACGACGGGCACCCCGGTCAATATGTCGCAAAACATGATTGGCATCACGGGGGGTAGCCAGCCGCACAACAATACCCAGCCCTACCTGACGGTCAATTTCTGTATCGCCATGCAGGGGATATTCCCACAACGGCCATAATCACTTCGACTATGAGCGAACCGCTGACCTTACTGCCCATCGCCGACGGCGAAGCCCTTGATGTCCTCCTGCTCATCTATGCGGGCGCCCGCGCCCATGAGATGCAAATGGTCAATTGGCCCGTCGAGCAAAAGGCAGCTTTTGTAACCCAGCAGTTCAACGCTCAGCATACTTATTATCGGCATCAGGTCTACCCTGATGCCGATTATTACCTCATCCAGCGGGCCGGCCTTACCCTGGGGCGGCTCTACATCGAGCGCCGCCTCATTCCGGGCACCATTCGCATCATCGATATTGCCCCGTTGCCCGAATACCGGAATCAGGGCATCGGCGCTCATTTCGTCCGCCAGGTACAGGAAGAAGCCCGTGCTCAGGGCAAGTCGGTGTCTATCCACGTCGAAAAATTTAACCCTGCCCAAAACCTCTACCAGCGCCTCGGGTTCAAAGCCCTGTACGAAACGCATGGCGTATACCTGTACATGGAATGGCAGCCCGAATCTTCGGCTGTGCCCGTAGCTTAGGCTTTGATGCTGCGCTAAACTTAACCTCAATCGCTGTATGCTTGACCAACTTCAACGCTCCGACTTCGAGCCGTTTATTCAGCAGTCCTTCATCATCCGCTTCCGCTCCCCGGAGGTCGAGCTTCCCGCCCTGCTCATGGCCGTTACGCCGCTCAAAAGCCATCCCGGCTCGCCCCGCCCGCCTTTTTCCCTCACCTTTCGCACTCCCCAGCAGGGGCAGTACTACCAGCAGGCTATGTACACCCTGGTACACCCTGAAAAAGGCGAACTCGAACTCTTTTTTGTACCCATCGGGTTCGATGCAGAAGGCATGAAGTACGAGGTGATCTTCAATTGAGTCAGTTTTTTTTGGGGCCCCGCCGCATATCATCTCACCCCGTTTATCACCCTGCGCGGCGCCGGGTGTTCCGCTATTATGGCCCGGCCATG
>CAYOTJ010000207.1:0-6744 GCA_964406855.1 uncultured Saprospiraceae bacterium | reverse complement strand
GCCGCGCAGCAGGCTGTGCACGCCTTCGAGTCCGTACTGCTTGACGTACATGAGGGAGTCGCGGTTGGCGTATACCTCGTATTCGCCCATGTTGGGCACTTGTATGCTGCGGATGTCGGAAAACAGGCGGTTGTAAGGCGTAAATTTGAGCTTGCCGTCTTCGAGGTATTGGGCTGTGCCCTGGCCGGCGAGGACGACGTTGCGGGGGTTCCAGGTGAATTTGTAGTGCCAGGGGTTGTTGTCGCTCTCGGGCGCTACCAAGCCGCCGGTATAGGAGCGGAAGGTGATGATTTTGCCTCCTTTGGCGCGGATTTCATCGATCTTCTGCATGGCCGACATGTGGTCGATGCCGGGATCGAGGCCCATTTCGCCCATAAAGATAAGCTCGCGGCTGCGGGCTTCATCGGCTAAGCGGTACATCTCGCGGGAGACGTAGGAGGCGTTGATGAGGTGTTTTTTGAGCGTAATACAATCATGGGCTACCTCTATGTGGAGGTAGGCCGGCAGCAGAGATACGACAACATCGGCGCGGCCGATGAGTTCCCGGCGGTCGATGGGCTTGGTGGCGTCGAGCCAGGCGGCGCGGCCATTGGGGTGGCCTCCGATTTTGGCTTCGGCTAATTTGGGGTCGGCATCGGCAACGGTGACAAACCAGTTGCGATCGCGGGCTTTTTCCAGCAGATAGCGAATCAAAGCGCCGGAAGAGCGGCCGGCCCCAATGATAAGGATGTTATTCATAATGGTAGTTTGTGGTCTTGTTGATGGTTGTGTTCCGTAGACAAACCGTTTTCGGGCGAAAGATAAGGCGTTTGGCGTTTTTTGAGGGGGGAGATTTGTGCGCACACCGCCCCTGCGCGTGGCGGGCTGAACTTTAGGCGGGGAATTTTGTACTATTATACCCGGTTTTTTCGGTTGGGGGGAATACAAGAGCTTGTTGTTATGCAGGAATTTCAATGGAAAATCAGCGCGCAGCAATACGCTGCTGCTGAAGAATTGCCCGCTGCGGATGCCGAACTGCTGGAAGAAGCCAAGGCGGCCCTTGCCAAGTCCTATTCTCCTTATTCCCGCTTCAAGGTAGGCGCCGCCATTCGGTTGGCCAACGGCGTTGTGCTTTCGGGCGCCAACTTTGAAAATGCGGCTTACCCCATGTGCTTATGCGCCGAAAGATCGGTGCTGGCGGCGGCGGCATCCACCCATCCCGGGGTAGCGGTAGTAGCCATGGCCATTACGGTGCAAAACCCCGCAAAGCCGGTACTCATGCCCGCCGCGCCCTGTGGCGCCTGCCGGCAGGTGATGGCCGAAACGGAGGCATTTCACGCCCAGGATATGCGGGTATTGCTACAAGGCGAGTCGGGGCCCGTGCTGGCTTTCCGCGCGGCCAAGGATTTTTTGCCCTTGTACTTCGATTCGGGTTTTTTGGTCTAATCCGCTACCCTCCCCCATTGCCATTGCCGGAGGCGGGCGGCGCCTCTACGGGCATAATAATGACCGGCGCCTCGGGGCGCAGGCTGGGGAAAGCTAAAAACCCGCGCACCTGCCTGACCGTTCGCACGGGAGCGCGGCGGCTTTGGAGGTGTACTTCCATAGCGAGGTTATAGTTTTGCATTTGCTTGTCGTCGATGCGATCGAGAGGCCAGGTCTGTCGGCTTTCGAGAGTGATGATAAAAGCGTGGCGGGCCGGATCGGGGGTTATGTTGACCACTTCGGTTTCCACGGCCGTTTGGTCGCCGCTCCAGACCCTGATGTTGCTCACATAGGGCAGCACGTTAAAATCGACGGGGTTGTCTTCGTCTTCCACTTCCAACTGACAGCGCCATTGAAAAGCGAAGCGGCGATCTTCCTGCAGGGTAAGGTCGAAGCGGCCGGCGTTCAGGCTTACGATGGGGTGAGCGCTGGTGGGCAGCTCTTCGTCGACGCTGAGGCGGAGGTAGGCGCCGCCCACGGGCTGTAGGCTGCGGAGGGTGTATGAGAGCCTCACCTGGCCGGGGCGTTCGGCTATGGAGCCGGAGAAAAGCCTGGGGTCGGGTTGGCCGGTGATGGTAAAACGACCGCCGGAAACGCCGTTGCTCTCCTTGAAGTAGGCCGCTTCCCAGCGGAGCGGGCCGGCATAAACGCCGGGGCGCACCTCTTCCACCACCCAGGGCTGTCGGCATATTTCTTCGGGCAGGCCTTCCACGATCAGGTAGTGCTTGTGCTCGGCGCCTTCCGTCATGAGGGGAAAATCTTTGGGCTTTTGGAACACCGGGCGCAGGTTGGCAAAGTAGGCCTGGATTTCGGCCGGCGTGGGTAGGGGCGCAAAGAGGTCGTTGCGGGTATACATCCCCTCGTAGTCGGCGAAAACGATGGTTTCCCAGTCGGTACCGCTGAATGTTCCCGCAGTGATGCGGCCGCTGCCCAAGTTGGCTTTGACGTTGCTGCTAAGCGGGCCGTTGACGTTGATGCCAATCTCGGCATCGAGGCGGCGGGCATCTTCGGCGGCGCCCACTTGCTTGACCATTACGCCCTCAAACTCGCGCAGGTAGTAGGCGCGGCCGATGTAGGCGGGGTTTTGCTGGTAAAAATGCCACAGCCTCAGCATGAGATCGGTGGTGCGGGCGTCGCGGGTATCGAGAACGCCTTTGAGCGGACTGACGAACGCCCCTGAAAGCGCCAGTACGGAAGATTCTCTTTTCTCATCGGTGGTCAGGGCCGTTTTAAATGCCGAGTAGGGCGGCTCGATGCCGGCGTCGAGCGACGACTTGAGGTAGCCGCTGCAATTTTTGGTAAACACAAAGGCGTCGAAATGGCCGTTGGGATCCAGCAAGAAGGCCGGCGCGGCGCCGGCGGGGTTTAGAATACGGGTAGAGCTGTAGCTCACTACATCGAGGGGAATGGAGAGCTCATTTTGATGGAAGATGTAAAACAGCAGTCCGCCGCCGCTGATGTCGGCCGTTTCCACTTTGGTGCGCAGGCTGCGTTTGCCCAGAAAGCGGGCTACATCGGGCGGGATGTAGTCGCGGCGTTCGGCGGCAGCCGTAAAGCCGCAGAAATCGAAGTGCTTGCGGAATACGCGCTGTAAGGCGTAGCCCAGCGAAACCTTAGAGTACACCCGTTCGGGCGGCCAGGTAGAGGCTCGTTGTTCTTCCAAGCGCTCCTGGGTGCGCGTAGAGCCGCGTTGGGCGGAAAGGGAAGTGGAAAGCAGCAAGCACAGCCCAAGCGACAGCGCCATGAGCGGAAAAAAAGTTGCACGGGGTGTAGTCATAATGGGTAAGTCCATTTGGTATTTTGCCAGCAAAAATAAACTGATCATTGAACGACGAACATAACGCAAAATGGGCGGCTTTACTTATATGCCGCCCGACTATTCTTTAGAAAACGATAAAAGCCTTGCCGCGCCCTTGGGGGTAGTCAGTTTTTTGCGAACTTTGCATCCTGCTGTCAGGGCTTGTACCGAGGCAGATGGGCAGACCTCAGCAGCGCAAAACAAACGTACCGCAAGAAACCAAAGATGGAAAACATCATTGAAATCAGGCCATTGCAACTGGCGCTTACCGATATTCGGAATGCCATGCTGGCCGCCGAGCGCAAGTATCAGTCGTATATTGATCAAGTGCAACCCCACTACCGCGACAGCGCCCGGAACCTCATCCATTACCTTGCGTTGCGCTCTTTTGATCTGCGCGACCTCCAATGGCAGCTTTTTTCGCTGGGGCTATCTTCACTGGGGCATTCGGAGCGCTACACCATGGTGAACCTTCAGAACATCCTGTTTTTGCTGCGACTGCTGAATGGCGGCAGCCCGGTAGGCAAGAGCGGAGGCGACGCGGGCTTGGACGTCAACTACCCCAGAGGAAAAAGGCGCTTAGATGAAAATACCATATCCATATTTGGCCCCGAGGAGTTTGCCGGCCATACCCGTATTATGGTCACCTTGCCCAGCGAAGCAGCCGACGACTACCATTTGGTAAAAGAGATGGCTTTGGCGGGTATGGATGTGGCGCGCATCAATTGCAGCCACGATGGCCCGGAGGCTTGGTTGAAGATGATCGAGAACCTGAACCTGGCTAAGTTAGAGACCGGGCGTTCTATTTTGTTGTACATGGATCTCGAAGGCCCCAAGCTGCGCACGGGCGCCATAGCGCCTAAGATCAGCAAAAAAGGCAAAGAAAAGCGGGGCTTCATTCGTTTGCGCGAAGGCGATGCGCTTTATCTGACACCCGACAGCACAGCGGCGGCCATACGGCCTGTTTTTGGCGACGATGGCGAACAGTTAAGCCCCGGAGAAATTGGCGTCACCCTGCCCGATGTGTTCACGGATGTAAAAGCCGGGCAGCACATCTGGTTTGACGATGGCAAGATAGGAGGCGTAGTAGAAGTGGTTTTGCCCAACCGCATAGAAGTGCGCATCACCCATGTGCCCGGAGCGGAAGCGAAACTGCGGGCTGAAAAAGGCATCAACCTGCCCGACACCACCTTTCAACTACCGGCGTTGACGGCTTCCGACCGGGAGAACCTGCCCCTCATCGCTGCTCATGCCGACTTAGTGGGATATTCCTTTGTGCGGCGCCCTTCTGATGTGGAGGCTCTACAGGAAGAACTCCGGCTGCTACAACGCGAAGATATAGGCATCATCCTAAAAATAGAAACCCGGGAAACGTTCACCAACCTGCCTGCCCTACTGCTCACGGCTATGCGCAGCCCGCGGATAGGCGCTATGATCGCTCGCGGCGATCTGGCCGTGGAGTTGGGCTTTTTGCGCATAGCCGAAGTGCAGGAACAGATATTATGGCTGTGCGAAGCGGCTCATATACCTACTATATGGGCTACCCAGATTTTAGAAAGCTTAGTAAAACAAGGCAATGCCACCCGTGCAGAAATCTCCGATGCGGTGCTGTCGGTAAGAGCTGAATGCGCCATGTTGAATAAGGGCCCTCACATTGTAGAAGCCATACAACTGCTGCGCGACATTGACCGCCGCATGGCCGACCACCAGGTAAAAAAGCGCAGCGCGCTGCGGCCGCTCAATGTAGCCCGCCTGTTTTTGGGTATAGAAGAGACCTTGCAGGGATAAAACATATTGGCCGGACAACTGACAAAGAAAGCGCTTGTTACCGGCGAGATTAAAGTTATCTTTGCGGCTCCGATTGTTATACGTTCAATTGAAATCATGAAATTCAGCTTTACTTCCGCATTATTTTTAATTGCGGGTTTGTTCTCCCTGCTGCCCGCTCAAAACGGCATCATCCGCGGCAATGTATACGACCAGGATAGCGGCGAGCCCATCATTTTTGGCAATGTGCGCATCGCAGGCACCAATCGAGGCGCCAATACCGACCTTGATGGCTTCTTCTCCTTTGCCGATTTGCCCGCGGGCAACTATACATTGGTGGCCACTTACTTAGGTTATGACAGCACCGCCGTCAGCGTGACGCTCAAGGCCGGCGCCATCTCTTACCAGCGCATCTTCCTGAAGCCGGGCGCCGTGGATTTAGCTACGGTAGACGTATCTGCTTCCCGAGAGCAGGCGCGCTCCGACGTACAAATATCCAAGGTGACCGTCACGGCCAAAGAAATACGCTCGCTGCCCAGTACCGGGGGTGAAGCCGATATTGCCCAATACCTGCCTGTGCTGCCGGGCATTGTATCTTCCGGCGACCAGGGCGGGCAGCTCTACATCCGAGGCGGATCGCCGGTACAGAACAAGATTCTGCTCGACGGCATGACGATTTACAACCCCTTCCACTCCATCGGCTTCTTTTCCATTTTTGAAACAGAGACCATCCGATCGGTGGATGTATATACCGGCGGTTTTAATGCCGAATATGGCGGCCGCATTTCGGCCATCGTAGACATCAAGACCCGGGAAGGCAATAAAAAACGCTTAGCCGGCTTAGTTTCGGCCAGCCCCTTTCAGGTGAAAGGGCTTGTTGAGGGCCCCATCAAAAAATTGGACCCCAATACCGGCGCCAGCAGCAGCTTCCTCTTTACGGGTAAGCATTCTTATCTTGACGAGACCTCCAAGTTCTTGTACCAATATGCCGTAGATACCAATTTTTATAACCTCAACAGTTCCGACACTTCATTGGTCCGCCCGGAAGAACTCGGTCTGCCCTTTAGTTTCTCCGACTTTTACGGCAAGTTCAGCATCAATTCCGGCAACGGCAGCAAGGTCGACTTCTTTGGCTTTAACTTCAACGATCGCTTCAACGTGCCGGGCGTAGCCGACCTGAGATGGAAAAATACGGGCGGCGGTACCAGCTTTACGCTCATTCCGCCGAACTCCAACGTCATCATGGATGGCACCATTTCGTACTCCAACTACGACATACAGCTCAAGGAGGACGAAGGTGTACCGAGGCAGAGCAAGATTACAACATACAATGCGCTACTGAATTTCGCTTATTTCGGCCGGAACAATCAAATTAATTATGGATTTGAATTCAACGGCTTCAACACCGATTTCAGTTTCCAGAACTTCCTCGGGTTTTCGTTTCTGCAACGCGACTTTACGACGGAAATATCGGGCTACTTCAAGTACAAGCATAAAATCGGCAACCTGATTGTGGAGCCGGGCCTGCGGATGCAGTTTTACGCATCTCAGAGCCGGGCTTCTCTGGAGCCGCGCTTTGGCTTAAAATACAATGCCACCGACTGGTTGCGCTTCAAGGCCGCCGGCGGTTTGTACTCGCAAAACCTCATTGGCACGGTCAACGACCTCGACATTGTCAACTTCTTCGTGGGCTTTTTAGCCGGCCCGGAAGAGGC
>CAYOTJ010000206.1:4417-6748 GCA_964406855.1 uncultured Saprospiraceae bacterium | reverse complement strand
GGTAAATACCGACGGGCGCTGGGGCGTAGCCGATGGCGGCGACCGCCCGCTCATCCAGTTGGCTTATGAGTACATCTCGCCGCTGACCGATAACATCTGCTTAGTTAAGCAAGGCGGCAAATTTGGCGTCTTCAACGCGGCGGGCAAAGAACAGGCCGCCCCCCAATACGACCTCATCGAACTGGAGCCCGGCGCCGCCCGCGCCTATCTTGGCAACGGCGACGGCGCCGGCGGCCGCGCCCTCGTGGTGCTGCGCTTCGACGCCGGCGGCAATTTGCAGGACAACAACCAGTTCAACCGGCATTTTCAGGTAAAAGTAGCCGGCAAAAACACCCCCGAAAACAGAAGCGAGTACGCCTATCAACTCGAAAAATACGAGTGGTTCTACTCGCCCGTCAACGACCGCTGGGGGCTGCGTCGCTTAGCCGACGGGGGTGTGGAGATAGAGCCTATCTTTCAGACGGTGCAGGTAGAAAAAGACTTAGGCTTTACGCTGGTAGGGTTAGCCAAAAGCAACTACTACGACTTTGAGCGCACTACTTTCCGATTCGACATGGTGTACGGCTTAGTGCTCAATGCCGTGGGCAAGCCCGTAACCGACATCGACCTGCTGCACCTGCATTTTGAAGATTTCCGGGCCGGCAACCCCCTTGCCCGCTGCGTCTTCTCCAACGGCAAGTATGGCCTCATCGACCGCACCGGCCGCATTGTGCGCCGCGATCTGGCCTATATAGGCGTATTTTCTGATGGTTTGGCCCGTTTTGGCACGAGCGGGCGCCTGTCGGGCTCGCTCAAACCCGGTCACGCCTTAGGCAGTTTGTCGGCCTATCTGAGCTCGCTGATCACTACGGGCGTAATGACCGACTACACCGATTACGACCACCTGCTGCGCAGGGAGGGCAGTCTCGTTTGTGAAGGTTGTACCTGGGGTTACCTCGACACATTGGGCGTTGTGGCCGCCATGCCGGAATATGACTTTAGCCTCAACTTCGTCAATGGAGTGGGTATCGTAAGCGGCAAAGGCAAATGGGGCATGATCAACCGCCAGGGTAAAATCATACTCCCCTGCCAGTACGACGGCATCGAGTTTTTGCCCAATACCGGCAATCGCATGGTGAGGGTATACATACAGGAGCCGCGTTACGGCCTCATCGACACCCTGGGGCAATTGCGGGTGCGCACCATGTACGATCAGTTGGGTTCCTTTGCCGAGGGGCGGTTAGCCGTAAACAACGAAGACAACTGGGGCTTTGTCAATATAGACGGCCTTGAAGTTATCCCTTGTCGTTTCCGCGAAGTGCAAAACTTTCAGGAGGGGCTTGCCGCCGTCAGGCTGGGTCGCAGTTGGGGTTACGTCGACAAGCAGGGCGAAGTGGAGATCGACTTTCAGTATCGCAGAGCAAGCAGTTTTTCCGGCGGCATGGCTGCCGTAAGCGTCGAAAACGGCAAAGTGGGCTATATCAATCGCAAAAATGACTTTGTCATCCCACCTCGGTTTGATCGCGCTTACGACTTCTACAAAGGCGTAGCCCGGGTGGTGGAAGACGGCAAATTTTCACTCATCGACACGGCGGGTCGTTATGTTTCGCGCCAGCGCTTCAACGACATCGGCGCTTTCAATCCGCATGGGCTGGCGGTGGTTTCCTATGGCAACGAGCGCATTCGCTACGGGCTCATCAACATCCAGGGGCAGCTCGTCACTTCCGATGATTTCCAGGCCATTGAGCCTTTCAGCGAAGGCTTGGCCGTAGCCAAAACCAAAGATGGCTATGGCTACATCGATACTTCGGGGCGCATTGCCATACCTTGCAAATACTCTCGGGCCGGCGCCTTTTCAGAAGGCCGCGCCACCGTACAATTAGCGGGCCAATGCGGCTATATAGACGCCCAGGGGCAGGAGATCATACCCTGCCAGTACTCCCGTTGCCAGGATTTTAGCGGAGGCCGCGCTGTTGTCTATCAAGGCATTCGGAAAGCGGGCATCCTGGGCCCCAATGGCGAGCAGATTGTGGAACCCAGCCTCGACCGGCTGCTCAAATTCCAGGAAGGGCGGGGCCTCATGCGCGACGACGCCTATCGCTTTTACTACATCACCGAGCAAAGCAGCCAATACGACGCCTACTACCAGCACGCCTCTGCTTTCCGGCATGGCGTAGCCGTAGTGCAGGTCAATGGTAAGTGGGGCATCATCAACCAGAAAGGCATAGAGATCATTCCGCCCAAATACGACTGGATCGACAACTTCGACAACGGCTTTGCCCGGGTGAAGATACAGGGCTACAATGGCCTGAGCAACCTCGAAGGCGAGATCATCGTGAAGCCCAACTACGA
>CAYOTJ010000206.1:2322-4407 GCA_964406855.1 uncultured Saprospiraceae bacterium | reverse complement strand
GAGGGCAAGTGGGTCTGGAACCTCAGCAATTAGCATGGCGCTGCAAGCCGGGATTTATGAGTTTTGGCTTGGAGAAGTTTATCACCGCGTTGGCGGCAAAGGATCACTGAACCGGCGCTTGGTTTTACGGGCTGCAACAGGCTAAATTTGCAGCGTATTATCCCAGGAAATCAAATTTTATGGCTACTTCTTCCGCCCAATCCCGGTATGCGCCGGCAGCAGTATTGCTGGCGCCAGTATTGTTGTGGTTGTGGCTTGCCCTCACGCCGGCCGGCGCCGGCTTCAGTTGGATGGAACAGCGGGTGGCCGCTCTGTTTGTTTTTGCGGCCTTAGCCTGGATACTGGAGCCCTGGCCCACCTACGCTACCTCCATCCTCATCATTGCGCTTGAGCTGGTTTTGCTGTCCGACTCCGGCATAGCGGCGCTGATGCCTGAGGATACAAAAGTAGCCCCCCTCTCCTACTCCGACATCATGGCCACTTTAGCCTCGCCCGTCATCCAACTTTTTTTAGGGGGCTTCTTTCTGGCGGCGGCGGCCACCAAGTATCGGCTCGATCAGAACCTGGCGCGGGTATTGCTGGCGCCCTTTGGCCAAAAGCCTGCCAACGTCATGTTGGGCATCATGGTAGTTACGGCCACTTTCTCGATGTTTATGAGTAATACCGCTACTACGGCTATGATGCTGGCCATATTGCTGCCTTTGCTCAATGAGCTGCCCGCCGCCGACCGGGGCCGCACCGCGCTGGTACTGGCGGTACCCTTTGCGGCCAACTTAGGCGGGTTGGGCACCCCCATTGGGTCGCCGCCCAACGCCATAGCCCTCAAGTACCTCACCGGCGCCCATGCCCTCAACTTCGGGCAATGGATGGCCTTTGGTCTGCCCTTCGTATTGGTGATGGTAACGGCAGGCTGGCTGCTGCTCAAGACGCTTTTCCCCTTCGAGCAACAGTCGCTGGCGCTGCGCATCAAGGGCGCGTTCCTGCAAACGCCCCGGGCGCGCATCGTCTATGCCACCTTTATCGTTACCATTTTTTTATGGCTCACCGACTTCTGGCACGGCATGAACGCCTATGTAGTGGCCATGATACCGGTGGCGGTTTTCCTCACTACCAAGGTCATCAACAAAGAAGACCTCAAAACCCTCAACTGGGAAATTCTCTGGCTCGTAGCCGGCGGCATAGCGCTGGGCATGGCCACCGAAGTGAGCGGATTAGCCGGCCACCTCATTCAGATGGCGCCGCTGGGCGGCTTGCCCGGTTGGGCGCTGCTGCTGCTGGCTGCCGCTACGGCCATCACCGTAGCCAACTTCCTGTCGCATACCGCCACCGCCAACCTGCTGCTGCCCATTGTGGCGGCGCTCAGCGCTTCGTTGCCCGCCGTAGCCGAGGTGGGCGGCCTGCCTGCCATCGTATTGGCCGTAACCCTCTCCATATCTACGGGCATGTGCCTGCCCATCAGCTCGCCGCCCAACGCTTTGGCTTCGGCTACCGGGCAAGTGAATACCCCCGACATGACGCGGGCAGGCCTCTGGATTGCCGGCTTGGGCCTGATCTTAGCCATAGTAACTGTAACCATCCTGCGGTGGTTGAACTTCTTTAACTAACCCCCGCCCTCAGCCATGACCACCGATCACATTCAGATCATAAAAGCCAAATACTTCGATCCTTTGGCCCGGCAACAGGAACTCGCGGCCTCTGCCGTGCTGCTCACGCCGGGCCAGGATAATCGGCGGCTTTTTTTAGTGGTGGAGGGGTTGCTCACAGGCTATCTCGAAGACAGCGACGGCGACCGCTTTGATATCTTCACCGCCGGCCCCGACAACTTAGTGGGTGTGTACAGCTTCTTCTCGCCCACCCACCAGAGCTATTCGACGGTAGTGGCCACCGAGCCCACTGTGTTGGCCGTAATCGACGAAGAGCAGGTACGCCAGCCCGGCTTCGACTACCCTGCCTTTGCGGCCGATATGTTGCCCGCCATCGTCAATGAAATCTACATCCGACAGTTACTGGCCTACCGCATTCACCACGAGCGGCAGGAGACCGTCAGGCGGCTGGTGCAAGTAGAAAAAATGGCGTCCTTAGGCC
>CAYOTJ010000206.1:1099-2312 GCA_964406855.1 uncultured Saprospiraceae bacterium | reverse complement strand
GACCGGCTGCGCGCCCAGGCTGCCGCACTGGGGCAAGGCAAATGGCTGCCGTGGTTTGAGCGCGGCCTCAGCCAGGGGCAGGCTCTTTCCTCTGAGGAGGTGCGCAGCCGGCGCCAAACCATTGAAGACAGCCTGGGGCTGACCCACCGCACGGCCAAAAAATTAGCCAAAGCGGGTTTGAGTCCCGCCGACCTAAGCGACGTCAGGGGCGCAGATAAAGAAGCGGAAGCCGCCGCCATTGTCGAGCAGTTTGAGGCCGGCGTAGGCCTGCACGACCTCACACTGGCCGCCCAACATGCAGAAAGCGTGGTGCGATCGGTGCGCGAGCTCGGCGCCCAATACCGGCGCGAGCCCCTGCCTACCGACCTCAACCGCACCCTGCGCGAGGCCTTAGCCCTGCTCAAAAAAAACCTCAAAACCATAGAAGTGCAAATAGACGCCGGCGACATCCCCGAGCTGGTCGTCAGCCCGTCCGATTGGCTGCAAGTATGGATCAACCTCATTAAAAATGCTGCCGAGGCCCTCATCAGCGCCCAAACCCCCAAGCCGCGCATACGCATCAGCACCGATCTCGACGGCCAGGCCGTGCGCGTGCGCATTGCCGACAACGGCCCCGGCATACCCCCCGAGCTGGCCGAGCGCATCTTTCAGCCTCATGTAACCACCAAGCGCGACGGCCTCGACTTTGGGCTGGGCCTGGGCCTCACCATCGTCGAGCGCATTGTGCAAAGCTATCAGGGCAAGCTATCGGTAAGCAGCAAGCCCGGCGAAACCATCTTCACCCTTCATTTGCCCATCGGCCCGGCTTAGGCCGGCACAAAACAGCACGCCATGGATCGTCTTTATATCCTCTGCCTCGAAGACCAGCGCGAAGTGCTCAACGCCATCGCCGAAGACTTAGCCGAATTTGACGAAATCGGGATCGTGGAAGAATGCGAGTCGGCAGAAGAAGCCGCCGCCCTCCTCGACGACATCGACAGCCGGGGCGACTACCTCGCCGTAGTCGTTTCCGACCACGTTATGCCCGGCCAAACCGGCGTCGACTTCCTCACCGAACTCAAAGCCGACGGCCGCTTTCCGCGCACCCGAAAAATATTGCTCACCGGCTTAGCCACCCACCAGGATACCATCCGGGCTATTAATCAGGCCGCCATTGACCGCTACTTAGAAAAACCCTGGACCAAAGCGCAACTGACTCAGGCTGTGCGCGAGC
>CAYOTJ010000206.1:0-1089 GCA_964406855.1 uncultured Saprospiraceae bacterium | reverse complement strand
TTTTCGTTCTGGAGTCGGGCATCGACTACGAGCCCATTGCCGGCCGCCTCGACCAGCAGGTGCTCTTTGATCATCTTCGGCATCGGGCCGGCTGATTTTCAGCTTATTAACCGTTACCCTGCCATAAAATCGGGTGGGCTTTCCAGCGCATTTTGCCTCGCTCAGGACGGCGCCAAAGGGGGCCTTCCGCCCGCGTGAGCTGCCTGGAACGTGCGACCTCAGGGAGCAGCCCCTTGGGGCCGAGCCGATCCGGCGAGCGTGGAAGGGAGCGACCCCGCCCGCAGCGCCGACCCCAAAGGAGGCGCTGCGGGCGGGGGCACGCCCAAAAAGCAAAAAACCTCAGCTTTATGAGGGTATAGTTCTCCAAGCCAAGATTTGTGCATCCTGACTTGGAGAACTATAATTTTTTTTGGGGGCCTGTCTGGCGCATGTACAGCCTGCCTGAGATGAGCGTTGCCTATGCGCCAGCCACCGGGTCATCCGGTCGCAGGAGCTCCCTCCTACCCCTGGCCCGGGCGGCACATCACTCCATAAACTCCTGCATTTCCTGCTCTATCGATTCGCGCAGTTCCCTGAGTTTGATGGCATATTGCTCCATTTTTTGCTCGACCTGAGTGGTGGGCGTCCATTGCTTCACATACTGGGGTTTGCCGTCTTCATCCACCGATACAAAGACGATGATGCAATGGGTTTTTTTCTCAAAATCAGCCGATTCTATGCGGCGGGCATATACGTCGACGGCGATGTGGATGCTGGTATTGCCGGTATAAATTACGGCGGCATTGATCTTGATGATGTCGCCGATGCTGATGGGCCGGTAGAACCGGATGCCGCCCACATAAACCGTTACGCAGTAGGTTTCGGCCCAGTTTCGGGCGCATACATAGGCCGTTTGATCTATCCACTTCATCACCACGCCCCCGTGTACTTTGCCCCCGAAATTGACGTCGGAAGGCTCGCTGATGAATTGAAAGGTGATGCTGTTGTTCTTTTCTGACATGTGGCGCAGTTTTTTTTGACGCGTGCAATATGCCGCCCGTTGGATAACGCAACAGGTGCTTGATGCATTATTTGGGCGGACTGAAAGGA
>CAYOTJ010000205.1:3509-6756 GCA_964406855.1 uncultured Saprospiraceae bacterium | reverse complement strand
CGGTTATTTATCCCCTGTCAAGTTTGAGAACTCGAACTAATTTTTATACTTTTGATTAGTTGCGGCCTATGAGAAGCGTACACCAGCTTATCTCCGTCCTCTCGCGGGTTTCCCCGCCACCTATCCCCCGCGCAAGCTGCCTGTAAGGGGCCGACGATAGGAGGCCGTGCGCAGCACCGAGGCGAATAGCCGAGGTTTACCCGGCCCAAAGGGATGTGGCCGGAAGGGAGCGACCCCGACGGTAGGAGGGGATGCGCCCGGAAAAGGTTGAGGCTAAGGTTGACGCTAAGGTTGAGGCTGAGGTTGAGACCGAGCGCCAGCAAAATGGAAACGCCGTATCGCCTTCGGATGAGAAGCGATACGGCGCCATGTGTAAAGAGTAGTTATTTTGGAACCATCAGACAGCTCGAAAGCCATACCCAAGGGTAGCCATCTGATGAATAGATACCGGCCGGGCGGGAAACGCTGCCTGAGGCGCAAAAAACCGCAAAAAAATTACCGGCAAAGCTGGAGCACCCCGTTGTACCAATCCACCAGCGTGATGCGGCGGGCCAGTTGGAGGTCTTTGCAGGCTTCTTCGAGGCGGTTGAGGTCGAGGTAAGCCTGGCCGCGCAGCAGCAGCAGCTTGCCGTCGCGGGGGAAGAGGGTCAGGGCCTCGCTCATTTTGGCTAAGCCTTCTTCGGTTTTCTCCTCGTTGTAGAGGGTAGCGCCCTCCTCGGCTAAGTCGGAGGCCCGGCCGTACTGCTCCACTACCGTCTGGCAGGCGGGGGCCGTAGGCGAAAAGGCTAAGCTAACGTCTAATGCGGCGTTGACGGGGCGGCCCTGGTACCGGGCGGGAGTCCACCTGCCGTAGGTAGAGGTGCAGGCATCGATGGCCTCGTACCAGAAGTCGAAGCCCAGGTTGTTGTAGTCGGTGATGTTGAGGATGCCCACGGTATTGTCGGCGCGCACCAGCAACTGTACATCTACCTGGCCCATGCGGCAACTGTCGTTGCCGATGGCGGGATACTTCAGCCGGTCGGCGAGGTAAGCCTGGAGGGCCTCGGCGCCGCCTTTAAAGTCGAGCGCCTGGTCGAACTCGATGTAAATGGTATCGCGACCATTGAAGGCATAAGGCAGCGGCTCTTCCAATTTGAAGCGCACGGGCAGGTTGAACTGCACCCGCACGGGCTGCCCGCCCTGTCGGCCGGGGATCCAGCGGACGCCGTCGCGCTGCATGGCCTCCAGCAGGCGCAGGGCGGCGGCGCCTGCGCCGCCGCCGATGTCGCGCACAACGGCGGCATTGGACAGGGAGCCGTCTTTTTCTACCACAAAAGTGATGACCACCGTGCCTTCCAAGCCTTGCTCGCGGGCCTCGGCGGGGTATACGATGCGGCGGTAGATGTAGTCGAGCAGGCGCTGTTCGGCGCATTTGCGGCGGGCTACGAGGCTGCTGTCGGGATGCTCGCAGCCTGGAAAGCGGGGCATCTCTTCCACCGTTTTAAAGATGGTCGTATCGGTGGCCGGGGCAGTCTGAGCCCCCAGCCATAGCGGGCCGGCCAGGGCCAAAAGCCCGGCCAGCACCGCTGCACAAATGCGTATGGTTTTTTCGTTGGTTGTGTTCATCATGTCTTCTTAAAAGGCAATCAGCTCGCGGTTGAGTTTAAAGTCGCCGAGGATGTAGCCCGGCTTAAGCAAGGTGGGCTGGGTATCGAAACGCTTGGAGATGATGATGCGGTCTTGGGGCGCAAACATGAAGATCATGGGCTGCTCGTCGTAGATGATCTCCTGGAGTTTGCGGTAGCCCTGGTTGCGGGTATTCTCGTCGAGCGAGGTGCGAATGTTGTCGATGAGGGCGTCGGTTTCGGCATTGCCAAAGCCTACGCGATTGGAGCCCGAGGGCGTATCGCTGGAGGTATGCCACAACTGCTTGGGATCGTCGGGCAGGTGCTCGCTGGCAAAGCCGCCGGCATAGAGCTGGTACTTGCGGGGAACTACGTGCTCGGCCATGATGGTGGGAAACGCCTTGGCGTTGATGGTGAGCTTTATGCCGGCCTGGCGGGCGTTGTTTTGGAACAACAGGGCCATATCATTGCCGAAGCGGCTGGAGGCGGCCACCAGCAGTTCGAGTTCGAGCTCGCGGCGCTCGCCGTTGACGTCCTTGTCGAGGGTGCCGTTGCCGTTGGTGTCTTGCCAGCCGGCGGCGGCCAACAGTTCTTTGGCCTTGGCCACGTCGAAGGCGATGAGCGGCAGGTCTTTGTGGTAGTAGGCCTTGGAAGGGTGGAACGGCCCCGATACGCGGGTAGCGAAGCCCTCGTAGAGGTCGCGGATGAGGGCGTCTACATCCATCAGGTGCGCCAGGGCGCGGCGGGTGCGCTTGTCGGACAGCAGGGGGTCGCGGGTATTGATGGCGATGGTTAATACCTGAAAGACCGAGGGGTTATGGAAGTTGTAGTATTTCGACACATTGGGGTTGGTCATCAGGCCCTTAAAATCGCGGCTATCAATCTGGGTGCTCACGTCGATGGCCTGGTCGGCAATGGCATTGAGGGTTGCCGTGGGGTCGGGGACGATGAGGAAGTCGAGGGTATCGGGGTAGGCGGCGAAGACGGGTTTGTCTTCGGCAAGGGCGTCGCCCCACCAGTTTTTCTTGCGCACAACGCGGATGCGCTGGCCGGTTTCCCAGCCATCGAACTGATAGGGGCCGGAGCCTACGACGGCGCCTTTCTCGCGGGCAAACCGCTCGCCATTGAAGGCGTCGGCAAATTGCTGGATGCGGGGGTCGTTGGCGAGGGCGGCCACCTTAGCCGAGTCGGCGAGGTCGGCGAAGGGGATATCGCGCATGAGGCCCTGAGCGTCGTAGATGTAGGCCGGCATGACGTACATGCTGCCTAAGGCCGCTTCGCCGAGGATGTATTTCTCGTTGGTGACGATGGTATAACGGCGGTTGTTGGCCGGGTCGACGACGATGTCTTTCACAGAGCTGAAGTAGGAGCGGGAAGCTTCGGCGTTGACCTTGGGGTTAAATAGAGCCTTGAAGGTAAACAGCACATCGGCGGCCGTAACGGGCCGGCCATTGTCCCATTTGGCTTCGGGAATGAGCTCGAAGGTATAGCTGAGCCCTCCGGCATAGGGGCCTTCGGTCAGTTCTTTCACTTCGGGCCGGCTCTTGGCTAAGAAGGGAATGATTTCGAGGGTGACGGGATCGAAAGTAAGGGGCGACTGGAAGAAGGTTTCCTGCACCACGCGGCTATAGGCGCTGGTAGTG
>CAYOTJ010000205.1:0-3499 GCA_964406855.1 uncultured Saprospiraceae bacterium | reverse complement strand
GACCGTAAGCGCTGGTGGATATCAGCGGGTTGAGCTTGTCGGGCTCGGCTTGCAGCCTCACGTAGACGGTGTTGTTGGCATGCTTAAAAGCAATGCGCTCTTGCTTGGGTTTGCAGGCGCTGAATACCAACAGCAAAAAGAGGGGTAGTAGAAAAGATAGTTTTTTCATAAGTATAAAAGCTCTTTAAAGGCCGAACTTACGAACATTTTGTGGAATGCTCATCATGCGGCCGGATTTATGAAGCAGGAATCATTTTCAAACATTTGGAGGTCGGGTATGTTGTATGACAACGATCGGTAGGGGGAGTAAGCTGCCCGTGTGAGGGATAGGAGCGGTATGCCGACCTCGGGGAGGCATAAGAGCGGATAGCCCGACCCCCGGCCCCGGCATTAGCGCTATTACAGGGCAGGCGGCTACGGGGGCCGGGGGGCACACCCAAAAAAACATACCAACATACCAATACCACGCGATATGACAAAAGTATTGATTGCCGGCGGGCGGGGTCTGATCGGGATGCGGCTGAGCGGGCTGCTGAAAGCGCAGGGCTATGAAGTGGCGCATCTGAGCCGGCAGGCGCGGGCGGGCGGGCCTTACCCCACGTATGCCTGGAACCCCGCTGCGGGCACGGTGGATGCCGAGGCAGTGCGCGGCGCCGACTACATCATCAACTTAGCGGGCGAGGGCATAGCCGACCGGCCGTGGACGGAGGCGCGCAAGGCGGCGCTGATTGGGAGCCGTACCGACAGTGCGCGCACGCTGCTGAGGGCCTGTATGGAGACGGGCTGGAAGCCCAAGGCGTATTTAGCGGCTTCGGCCATTGGGTATTACGGCGACCGGGGCGAGGAACGGCTGCCCGAGACGGCGGGCGTGGGGCAGGGCTTTATGGCTGAGACCTGCGCGGCCTGGGAGGCGGCTACGGAGGAGGTAAGAGCGGCTTTGGGCGTGCGCGCCTTTGTGCTGCGGATCGGAATTGTGCTGTCGAGCCAAGGGGGAGCGCTGGCCAAGATGATACCGCCGGCCAAGCTGCTGGTATCGCCTTACTTCGGCGACGGGCGGCAGTGGTACGCCTGGATACACATCGACGATGTGTGCGGCATTTTTATGCGGGCCATAACGGAGGAGCGCTGGGCGGGCGTGTACAATGGGGTGGCGCCCGAGCCGGTGCGCAATGCCGGGTTGGCGCGGGCGCTGCCGGCGGCGCTGGGGCGGCCGGCGGTATCGTTTCCTACGCCTGCTTTTGCGCTGCGGTTAGCTATGGGCGAGATGGCCGACGTGATTTTGAACAGCAACCGCTGCGTGCCCGAGCGGCTGCTGGAGGCGGGTTATGTGTTTCAGCACCCGAAGTTGGACGGAGCGCTGCGCGACGTGGTGAGCCGGGGGGTATAGCGCAAAATAAGCGCGGCCCATTTTGCGCCTGAGGCAGGGCAAAATGGGCCGCATGGTGCAGAAGGGGCAACCGCGATTAGTTGTCGGCAGCCTTGTCTTCCTTATCGTCATCGTCGTCGCCTTTGCCAAAGACCTTTTCTTTGAGGTCTTCGAGGGCGTCTTCGACGGTATCCATGGCTTTTTCAACGGCGTCTTCGAGCTTTTCGCCCACTACGGAGGTAACGGCTTTGGCCGTATCGGCGAGGTCTTCGAGCGACTCGCTGAGGGTAGTGGTTGCGGCTTCGATGAGCGACTCCTCCTTAGGCTCGGCGGCCGGGGCTTCAGCTTCATCGGGAGCGGTTGCTTCCTTTTCGGCGGCCGTTGGCGTCAGTGCAGCGGCTGCCCTGGCGATTTTATCCTGTTCATCCTCGGTAAGAGCGCCTTGCTGGGCGCGGATTTCGCCGGCGATTTTCTCCTTAGCGGCTTCTTTGGCCTCTTCGAGGCGTTCGCGCTCCTTGCGCTTCGACTCGCGCTCCTGTTGTTTCTGGAGGCGATCCTCCAGTTGGGCGCGGGTTTGGTGCATTTCCTGGAGTTTTTCGCGCTTCGACTGGATGCGCTGCTCGATCATGAGGATTTTAGCCTGACGGATCTGCGCTTCGAGCTGGCCGTCGGTGGAGTCGATTTTCTTCTTTTGGAAGGACAGGTCGGCTTCGTCGCGTTCGATGGATTTCTCCATTTTGTCGATGGCTGCCAGCAGGCCTTCGTAGCGGCGGTTGGTGCGATCGCCGCCGCCAGCTTCTTCGCCGCCGCCGCCGCTGCCTGCGGCAGGGCCGGAGCCGCCGCCGAATCGCTTGTCTTTCAGAGCTTTGAAGGCGGTGTCAAGGCGTTGCCACACTTTGGTGCGGTGGTCGCGGGTGAAGTCGATTTCGCGGAATTTCTGTTGGAGGCTCTTGAGCTCGTCGAATACTTTCGACAGGTGGAGGCCTTCTTCGATGCGCTTTTCGGCCTCTTCGAGAGAAGCGAAGAAGCGGTCGACATTTTCGCGGGACTTAGCGCGGAACTCCTCGTCCATGCGGGTGCGCAGCGACTTGAGGTGGGTGAAGGCCGCGTTGGTGCGGTCGCGGAGTTGGTCGGCATGTTCGCGCAGCAGGTTTCGATCGCGGACCTGGTTCTGCACTTTATCCCAGAAGGATTTGAGGCCATTCCAGAGTTCGTCGTCGAAGCGGTCGAGGCGATTGGCACGCTCCTCCATCTCTTCCAATTCGGAGCGGTAGCTTTGGTTGAGTTTGGTTGAGAGCACCATATAGTGCCACTCTGTTTGGGCTCGCTGAATGAGATCGCCGCGTTCGATGCGGATATCATCGGGCAGGAGGGAGTTCGTCATAGAGAGTTCCCGTTCGATCTTCTGGTGGCCTTCGGGGAAGTCCACGGGTTGATCCGTGCGCCAGTGATCCATCATCTTCTGGTAAAACTCGTCTGTAGCGACAGCTTCCGGAAACAGGTAGGTGACTACCTTGTTGTTGTCGGGCAGCAGCTCCATAGCTACCAGTACCTTTTCGTCCTGGGCATTCGTACCCCAAAGCACAAGTTTGTTCTTCATAATGGCTGATGTGCGTTAACAAAACAGGGCAACGTCCCGTTTAAGTCGACAAATCAATGATTAACAGCCGGTAAAATTAACACTTTCTGCATAAACCGACAGCTTTTACCGGCAAAAGCTGCAAATTATTATCCCAATGCTCACCCGAGGAGGCCGTTGGCGTGGAGGTATTCGGCAATTTGGATGGCGTTGGTAGCCGCTCCTTTGCGCAAATTATCGGCAACGATCCAGAGGTTGAGGCCGTTTTCAATGGAGTCATCGCGGCGGATTCGTCCTACGAACACTTCGTCGCGGTCTTTGGCAAACCGGGGCATGGGGTAGCTTAAGCGGGCCGGATCGTCTTGCAGGACGATGCCGGGGGTCTGCGCCAGCAGTTCGCGCACTTCTGCCAGCTCATAAGGCTGGTGGAATTCGATATTGACCGATTCGGAGTGGCCGCCGTGAACGGGCACGCGAACGGTAGTAGCGGTGATGCGGATGCTATTGTCGCCCAAAATCTTGCGCGTCTCGTTAACGAGCTTCATCTCCTCTTT
>CAYOTJ010000204.1:6465-6802 GCA_964406855.1 uncultured Saprospiraceae bacterium | reverse complement strand
TACCTGGTGGTGTTTATGTTTAATCCCGATTGCGACCATTGCATAGAGGAGACGCCCCGCCTGATTGAATTTTTGAACAATCGCGCAGAGCGCGATGTAGAGGTTTTTGGTATCGCATTGGATACCGACGATGCGGCCTGGAAGGCGTTTATCCGCAAGATGGGCATTCCGTGGGTAAATGTGTTTGACCCCACCAACCGGGCCATCTACGCCAAATATTACGTGGATATTACGCCGGAGCTGTACGTGCTGAACCCCGAGCGGATCATCATTGGCAAAAACCTGAAAGCAAGCCAGATTGCGGAGATTATTGCGCGGGATAAGGCCCGGCGGTAGC
>CAYOTJ010000204.1:0-6455 GCA_964406855.1 uncultured Saprospiraceae bacterium | reverse complement strand
GGCGGCCGGCGGCCCCCAAAGGCCGCTGCCGCCATAAGAGCGGAACACCCGACCCCGGCCCCCTGGCAAAATGCCATCGGCAGGCCGATGTAAAAGGGGCCGGGGGCACGCCCAAAATATAAATTAGAAAAAAAGCGGCCTCTGTATTGACAAGGTTATAAATGCGCGTAAATTTGCACTTGAATTGCCACTATACATGAACGCTATCAAGCAGTTGGTTCTTCTTACTCTTTTGTGGCTCGGGCTAAGCGGTTCGGGTCAACTGGCTGCTTATCAGGCAATAAACGTGGATGATGCGGCAGAATGGCTTTCGTCCTGCCACTATTGCCCTCAGGTTCATGCGCCGCTGGATTTTGCTGAGGTAGAGCTTTCGGAAAAATCCGAAGAGAACGAGACTCAGCATTCGGCCACCGTTGCGGCAACGTTTTACACCTCCACATTCCTGTTTTATACCACTGAAATTCATTCAGTTGAAACTTCTTCCTCCGGGTTACCCGACCGATTGTTTATCCGCTATCACAATCTGCGGAATTAGGCCGTTGTTGGTTCTTTTACTCAGTCCTTTCCATTAACCAAGTTGGGTTTTACACGGGCATTTGAGCACATTGACGCGCCTCGCAGCTCGTATTTGTTCCTCATGGCCGCTTAGCGCTTCCACCACTGCGGCGCCATGAAATACCATTTTGTTTTTTCAACCTTAGCAGATTATGAACCAACAACATAAGCAGGAAGCGCCCCGCGATGGCTGGGCCGGCCTCAAACAGAATATTGTAACCGACGCTACTTCGGGCTTCATCATATTTTTGCTGGCGCTGCCTCTGAGCTTAGGCATTGCCAAGGCTTCTGATTTTCCGCCCATTATGGGTTTGATTACCGCTATGATTGGCGGTTTGTTTGTGTCTTTAATCATGGGCGCCCGGCTGACAATCAAAGGGCCGGCAGCGGGCCTGATTGTGATTGTGGCGGGCGCTGTGGCCGAGTTTGGCGGCGGCGAGCAAGGCTGGCACCTGGCATTGGGCGCTATGGTGATAGCGGGCTTAATACAGGTAGCTTTTGGGTTGCTGAAGATGGGCAAGCTGGCGGATTTTTTCCCGCTATCGGCCATCCACGGCATGCTGGCGGCCATAGGCCTCATCATCATTGCCAAGCAAATACCGGTATTATTAGACATAAACCCTGCGCTATATAAAGGCGAGGGGCCTTTTGCGCTGTATGCCCATACGCCTTGGTTTATCACCCATCTGGATCCCAGGGCAACGGTTATAGGGATCATCAGCTTAGCCATCATGCTGGGGTGGCCTTACATCAAGCAGCCGATGATCAAAAAAATTCCGGCGCCGCTGGTGGTGCTGCTGATTGCGGTGCCGGCTGAGTTGCTGATGGACTTTCAGCATACAGAGCCGCCTTATGCGTTGGTGCATGTGGGCAGCTTGGCCGACAACCTGAAGGTGAACGTAGACTTTGGGGGGTTGGCGCATACGGGCATTTTTATCAAGTACGTGATTATGTTTGCGCTGGTGGGCTCGCTGGAGTCGCTGCTGACGGTGAAGGCCATAGACATGCTGGACCCCTACAAGCGCAAGTCGGATACCAACAAAGACCTCATTGCGATAGGCTTAGGCAACACCCTGGCGGCTGTGCTGGGGGGCTTGCCCATGATTTCGGAAGTAGCGCGCAGCTCGGCGAATGTCAATAATGGCGCGCGTACGCGTTGGGCCAACTTCTTCCACGGCTTCTTCATCCTGTTGTTTGTGCTGATAGCGGTAGATGTCATCGAGATGATACCCAACGCAGCCCTGGCGGCCATGCTCATTACGGTGGGTATCAAGCTGGCGCACCCGCATGAGTTCATACACATGTTCAGGGTAGGCTGGGAGCAACTGACGGTATTTTTAGTGACGATCTTCCTGACGCTGTTTGAAGACCTGCTGGTGGGCATTGCCGGCGGTATGGTGGTAAAGATGATCATCGGTATGGCGCATGGCACGCCGCTGAGGTCGTTTTTTAAGGCGCTGACGGAAGTTTCATTTGAAGGCGGTCGCTATTTGGTTGAAATCAACCAGGCAGCCGTATTCACCAATTATTTAGGTATCAAGCGGCAGTTGGATGGTATCCCTCCGGGCTTCCACGTAACCATCGACCTCAAAAAAACGCGGTCGGTAGATCACTCTGTGATGAAGAACCTTGAAGCCTTCCGCCACGACTACGAACTTGGCGGCGGGACAGTGGACATTGTGGGCTTAGACAGCCACAAACCCATGTCGGACCACCCCTTAGCTGCACGCCACAAGGCCAAGTCAGCGGCGCATTAGCGCTTACCGGGAAGTTTGGGGGCAACCTTGCGGGATGTTTTGCCCGGGGGTTGTCGTTTTCCTGTATCGCTTAAACAAAAAAAATCATGCAGAAAATATATTTATTAATCGTCTGCCTGCTCTTCAGCACGATGGGCATGGCGCAGCGATTAAACAATGGCGAATTGAAATTGGACACAGAGGGTAGCAAATACCTGAAGCTGACCTTACTGTCGCAACTGTGGCTCCGCTATGAGAAGTACAACCCGGGCAGCGTGACTTCGGGTTATCCCATTGCATCGGGTTTTGACATTGGCATACGCCGCTACCGGGTGCAGCTCTACGGGCAACTGACCGACCGGGTGTTTTTTTACAGCCAGTTTGGAGAGAACAATTTCAACCACCTCGCCGACCGCAAGCAGGGGTTTTTCGTTCACGACGTCGTGGGAGAATACGATCTGGTAAAAGACAAGCTGACCTTGGGCGCCGGCCTCACGGGATGGGTGGGTTCCTCGCGGTTTTCGTCGCCTTCGGTAGGCTCTATCCTGGGCATAGACGCGCCCTTGTTTTTGCAATCGACCAATGACGTAACCGATCAATTTTTGCGCAAATTAGCCGTTTACGCAAAAGGCGCTGTTGGCAAGTTGAGCTATCGGCTGAGCGTGGCCGATCCCTTGGTCTACGCCAAATCGGCGGCGGCCGGCAACTCGGCTGTCATCGGAACGAATTCGTCTTTCTCCCGCCGGCCGGCCAAAGCCCAGCTCAACGCTTATGGCCAATACCAGTTCAAGGATAAAGAATCCAATAAAACGCCTTATATGACGGGCACTTACCTTGGCGATAAAAAAGTGTTTAACTTAGGGGCTGGCATTGTTTTTCAGCCCAACGCCATGTGGCGGCTTGAAGGAGAAGGCGACACCCGCGACACCGCTACGTCAAACCTGCTGCAAGTATCGGCAGACGCATTCTGGGACGGCCCTGTCGGGCAGGAGGGCGCAGCCCTGAGCTTGTATGGCAATGCCACTTACTTCGACTTTCGCAAGGGCTATCTGCGCAATCTGGCCGTTATGAACCCCGTATCATCCAATGCTACCGAAGGCTACCTCAACGGGAGCGGCATCGGTTTTCCGGCTTATGGCACGGGGATGAGCCTCTACGGACAGGTGGGCTACAAGCTGGCCCGCCAGGTGCTGGGCACGGTGAGCCTTATGCCCTATATGTCGGTACAATACGCCCGCTACGATCGACTGAAGCAAGCCATGAATTTCGCCGACGTAGGCATCAATGCCCTGATCAAGGGGCATAGCGCCAAGGCCACCTTAGCCTACCAAAATCGCCCTTTATACGACCAGGAGGGCGAACTGACCGGCCACCGGGGCGGCTTGTTGCTTCAATATCAGGTCTATTTCAATTAATCCCAAACAAACTAAAGGACTATGACAACGAGCATAAGCAATGAACCGGCCACAACGGCTTCCTCCGCTCAGAAAGAAGCGCATGCCGCCGTTGACATTCATCAAATCATCCATAAAATTCACCACTACCTGCCCGCCCAGGCGCCCCTGAAAGACTTTGTGCACCACAATACTCTGCACGCCTTTCAGGAGTATCCTTTTTACGACGGTCTGGAGAAAGCCGCAGCCATCTTTGGCTACAAAGTGTGCCTTTCCCTGAAAGAATACCGGGCTCTTTATGCTTCAGGCCGCATCAGCGAGGATATACTAAAGCGCATTATCGCCCGCAGGAAGGGAGAAGCCGAGGTTGAAAGCTGGCTGCAAAAGGCCACAAAACAAAAATTCAACGAAACCGTACACCCCCGCGTGGGCGCAATGCGGGCCTACTGGAAGACGGCCTATAGCGTAGACATGGATGCGCTGGTGCATCCGCTGCTGTTTCGCACCCTGTGCAACTTCCTCGATCAGGGCATCTCCATCTGGGACTTCCCCGTCAAAGACAAGCCCTTTCTGGAGGCCATCCGCGAGATAGAAAGCCATACCGGCGTGGGCTTTTTCCGCCACCAACGAGCCAAAGACCTGCTCATGGCCCCGGGCATCACCGTGGAATCGCTGCTGGATGTATTAGTGGGCGACCCCGCCTTGTACGAGCGCTACCTCTTCGATCAGCAGTTTGCCCACCAGGGATGGTCGGGTATGGTGGCGGCCGTTGAAAATCAGCCGGAAACGCTGCTCTCCGCCCGCGACATCAAACTCGAAGACCTGATCATCTTCGAGCTGCTGCTGGAAATCGATGCTTTAGACCGCCACTTTCGGGGCAAGTGGCAGCCGCTGGCCGGCCGGCTCAAAGAAGCGCCCAAGTCGCTGTTTGCCCCGATAGAGCGCTCTGAACTCAACGAGGCGCTCATCCTCTGGCAGGAAGCTTTTGAGTGGAGCTACTACGATCAGGTGCTCAGCGGTATCCAGCAGGAAACGTTCAGCGAGCCCGGCGCCGGTGAAAATACCTTCCAGGCCATGTTTTGCATCGACGACCGGGAGTGCTCCCTTCGTCGTTATGTAGAAAAGTTCGACGCCCGCTGCGCTACCTACGGCACGCCCGGCTTTTTTGGCGTCGAGTTTTATTACCACCCCGAGCACAGCAAGTTTTACATCAAGTCGTGCCCGGCCCCCGTTACGCCCAAGTACCTCATCAAAGAGAAAGGTACCCCCAAGGGCCGCAAGCAGGACCTCCACTTTTCCAAGCATACCCACTCGTTCCACAGCGGTTGGCTCATCTCCCAGACCCTGGGCTTTTGGTCGGCCATACGGCTGTTCTTCAACATCTTTCGCCCAACCATGACGCAGGCTACGGCCACCTCGCTGCGCCACATGAACAAGGAAGCCAGCCTCACCATCGAGCACGATCAGGAAGGCGGCTTTGAAAATGGCCTGCAAATCGGTTACACCGCCGACGAGATGACCGACCGGGTGGAGGGCGTGCTGCGCAGCATCGGGCTCGTCGATCATTTTGCGCCATTGGTGTATGTGGTGGGCCACGGCGCCAGCAGTGTCAACAACCCCCACTATGCCGCCTACGACTGCGGCGCCTGCTCGGGGCGGGCGGGCTCCGTCAATGCACGCGTATTTTGCCACATGGCCAACCACGGCGTTGTGCGCGAAAAACTTGAAGCCAGGGGCATCGTCATTCCGGCTACCACCCAGTTTGTGGGCGCCCTGCACGATACCACCCGCGACGACATCGTCTTTTTCGATGAAGACAGCCTGTCTGAAGCCAACTTAGCCCGCCATGCCCACAACGAGCAGGTTTTTATGCGGGCCCTCGACCACAACGCCAAGGAGCGCTCGCGCCGCTTTGTATCCATCAATACCCACCGCAAGCCCGAGCGCATCCACGAGCTCATCCGGCGGCGGTCGGTATCGCTCTTTGAGCCGCGGCCGGAGCTCAACCACGCCACCAACGCCCTTTGTATTGTAGGCGACCGCGTGATCTCCAAGCAGCTCTTCCTCGACCGGCGGTCGTTCCTCAACTCTTATGACCACCGCATCGACCCCGAAGGACGCTACCTCTTCAACATACTCAAGGCCGTAGCGCCGGTATGCGGGGGCATCAACTTAGAGTACTACTTCTCGCGGGTAGACAACCAAAAGTTAGGCGCCGGCAGCAAACTGCCCCACAACGTCATGGGCCTCTTTGGCGTGGCCAACGGCATTGAGGGCGACCTGCGCCCCGGCCTGCCCAGCCAGATGATAGAGGTACACGACCCCGTGCGGCTGTTGGTGGTGGTGCGCCACTACCCCGAAGTAGTAAAGACTACCATACAACGGGCCGCCGACACTTACGAATGGTTTAAAAACGGCTGGGTATGGTTGGTAGCCGTACACCCCGACGACCGCTCCCTGTGGGTTTTCCGCGACGGCAATTTTGAGCCTTATACGCCCCTCAACCGCGCCCTGCCCCAGATAGCCGACATGGATAAGCTGGTAGAATCCAGCCCCGACAACATCCCCGTTTCACTTCTTCAAGCATAACCCCCATGACCGCTATACTTCCGTTTTTCATCTATGTGCCGCTGCTGGGCTTTCTGGCAGCTATGCTGGCGCCTCGCCACAAGGAAAACCTCATCTCCGCCATCGCCTATTCGGTGGTGAGCATCGAAGCGGCCTTAGCCGCCGGCCTGCTGCTGTACTGGGCAGGCTCGGGCTTCCCTTC
>CAYOTJ010000203.1:0-6831 GCA_964406855.1 uncultured Saprospiraceae bacterium | reverse complement strand
GGTGAAGCGGCGGCATGTTCGTGTACGACCCAAACGCTTTCGTTGGCGGTGAGCAGCAGTTGGTCGGCTACGGCGCCCGTGGATTTTAATATACCGACCACTTTGAAAGCGCCGGCATCGTGGTGCACCAGATCGGGGTCTTCGATAAACCCATGGGAGCTGTGGAAGGTATCGCCCAACTTGAGGCCCAGTTTGCGGGCTACGGCGGCGCCGGCTACTACTTCGAGAGGCGCCTCCCAGGCGCGACCCGCTGCGAGTTTGGCGTCGTAGAGCTTGAGTATGTCGTGCGTAGCGCCTACAATGCGGTATCCGTTATGGCTGTCGCCCAGCGACAGCGGCACAGCCATACCAATGAGCGGGTGGCGCGGATTGAGGAAAGCCTTGCACTCGGCAATGGGAATATTGCCGGTGGGGGCATCTACATGGTACATGCCGCTGAGAATGAGTTGGAGGGGGCTGCCCTTGGCGCCCAGCACCATATCTATACCGGCCAGGTTGCGCTCGAACTGCTGGTTGAGTTGCTGATTGACTTGAAGCAGCAAACTGATGAGGCCGGCGCCTAAGGCAGCCAGCACTAAGCTCAATGCCGTGGACCACGGCTGATGTAGGAGGTTTTTCCAACCTAAGCGTAGGAGGTTCATTGCGCTGTTTTTTGGGGCTCCAGCGCTACGCGGCGCTCGAAGTGGTCTTTCAGTCGATTGTCGTGGGTGACGATGAGCAGGGTAGCTTCTACGGCTCGGGCCTGTTCTTCGAGAAGGTTTACTACACGCAGGCTGTTGTCGTCGTCAAGGGCGGAGGTGGGCTCGTCGGCCAGGATGAGGGCGGGCTTATTGATGAGCGCCCGCGCAATGGCTACGCGCTGCTGCTCGCCCACGCTGAGGCGTTGTACAGGGCTTTGTTGTTTGTGGCCCAGATCGAGGCGTTCCAGCAGTTCGGCAGCCCGGTGTTTATTGGGGGTAATGCCTGCGAGTTGTTGGGCCAGCAGCAGGTTGTCGAGCACGTGCAGGGAAGGCACAAAGTGAGCCCGCTGAAAGACGATGCCGATGCGCTGCCCCCGAAAGCGGTCGAGGGCGGGGCCGGAAAGCGCCGTGAGGTCGGTGTCGCCTAAGCGGATGCGACCGCCGGTAGGCGTGAGCAGGCCGCCCAGCAGGTGTAGCAGCGTGGTTTTGCCGCTGCCGCTTTGGCCGAGCAGCAGCCAGTGCTCGCCGGTCTGGCAGTGCAGATCGGGGAAGCGCAGTACCCGCTTGCGGTCGTAGGAGTAAGATAAGTCAGCAGTAGTGAGCATAGCCGGATGAGATCATCTTGATTCGTGGCCCAAGATACGGCAAAAGCCCGGTTGGGCCAATGCCCCGGAGCTGCTAAAAAAATAGCCATTTTGAAGCATAGGCCACGGCTAACCCCAGGTAGTTGCCGGCAGCCAGGCCCAGCAGTCCCATAGCCACGCCGGGCGCCAGCAGGTTTTTATTGTTAATCGACGTTACGACCTGAGCGATAAAGGCTGGTCCATAGATGCTGGCCGTGGAGCCAATCATGAGGTTGTCGCGATCGATGCGAAACAACCAACCCAGTAAGTATTGAAAAAAAATAGCCAATCCCAGCCCGGTAAGCGTAAAGGCCATCATACCCAGCCCTTCGCCCATAAGGCTCCTAAAATCGGCCTGCATACCTAAAGCAATGCAGAAGATAAGTACAAAGTACTCGCCCTGGCGGAAGGTATGCCTCCAACGCTGCACAACCGGCAGCAAAGACAGCGCCAGGCTAATGGTGGTGAGTAGCAAAATAATGAGGGTGCTGTTCTTCATGGCGCCAGTGAGCAAGATGGTGAGCCCTACGGCTACGCCGCCAGTGAGTACGCTCAGCAGCAGGCTGGCCAGCATAGGCTTCAGGCCTGCGGCCTCGTGCAAAGACCCATCGGCGCCTTCGCGAGCGCTTTCAGCCTTAAAATGGGGTAAAAACAGACCCAAAAAGGGGTGGATAACCGTCATGAGCAGCATGAGGTATACCCCCCCGCCGATGATGTCGGAAGCCTGAATGAGCACTACATACTCACTGGGGGCATCCAAGGCAATGCCTAAGGCCTGAAGGTTGGGGGAGCCGCCGGTAAGCAGTCCGGCCAACATACCGGCGGGCATCCAGCCGTCGGGCTGGGCGGAGCTGAATATCCAGGAAGCCAGGGCTGTACCCAACAGCGACCCCAGGCAACAAAGAGCAAACGCCCATAATGAAGCTCCAATCATCAGCCGCCAGCTCTGCTGTAGCCGCGAGCCAAAGAGCAACAGCGGCAGGCCTACAATCATGCCTCCCTCTGACAACTGTTGCGCCAGAGGGCCATCGACCCACTGGGGCGCGAGGTTGCCCATCAATATGCCAATACCATAGCAGAGTACGGCGGGGCTGAGGCCGTGTGGAAAACCCCGCATTTCGTGGAGTCGGTAGGCTACCCAGGGGAACCCGACGGCCAGCACTAAGGTAAAAAGGGTTGCGATCATGATGTATCCCGGTTATTCAATCATCAATACAAGTCCTTTGAGGTACTCGCCCTCGGGGTGAAACAAACTCACCGGATGGTCGGGGCCCTGACTCAGGTGGTGCAGCACCCGCATCTGCCGCCCCGCTTCCAGCCCTGCCGCCACGATGGTGTTGTAGAACAATGCCCGATCAACCACCTGTGAACAACTAAAGGTAAACAGGAGTCCGCCCGGCGCTACCCGCTGCATGGCTAAAGCATTGAGCCTTTTGTAGCCCTGTACGGCATTATGGCGCTTGTCGAGGGTTTTGGCAAAAGCCGGGGGGTCTACGATAACAATATCGTAGGGGGCCGCCTCGTGCTGCCGCAGGAAAGCGTTCACCTCCTGGGTGTAAATGCCGTGCCGATCGGGTTCTATGCCATTGAGGGCGCTGTTTTCAGCCACTAACGCCGTGGCTTTGGCGGATACGTCTACGCTGTCGACATGAGCGGCGCCGGCCTGCAGGGCGTAGATGCTGAAGCCCCCCGAGTAGCAGAAGGTATTGAGCACCCGACGCCCCGGGGCGTAATGGGACAGCAATTGCCGGTTTTCGCGCTGATCGAGGAAGAAGCCGGTTTTCTGACCGCCCTCCCAGTCGATGCGAAAGCGACAGCCGTATTCTTTGACCTCGCTACCGGCTGTTTCGGCATCACCCCAGAGATAGCCATCCTGGGCTGTGGCAGCATAGCGGGCAGGCAGGCTTTCGCGGCTTTTGTCGTATACGGCCTTGAGCTTGTCGGCATAGATGACTTGCAGCGCCCGGGCCAGCGCCTTGCGCTCGGCGTGCATACCTATGCTATGGCATTGCAATACCGCCGTGCCTCCATAGACATCAATGATGAGCCCTGGCAAGCCGTCGCCTTCACCGTGTACTAAGCGGTAAGCATTGGTATCGGCGGCATTGGCTAAGCCTATGTTGCGGCGCACGCGAAGGGCCTCGCCCAACTTTTGCTCCCACAGATCGGCAGGCGGCGCTTCGGCGCCATTGTAAAAGAGGCGCACCCGAATGCTGCCCGACTGGTAGTGGCCAACGGCCAATTGGCCGCCGTCGGCGCCGAGCACGGCCACCCGTTCGCCATCGGCGATGCCGGCGTCCTCGCGGGCGATGGCGCCTGAGAAAACCCAGGGATGCCGTCTCAACACGGCTCCTTCTTTTTTGGCGCTAAGGATCACTTGTTTCATGGGGGGCAAAGATAGTGCAATAAAAAAAAACCGAACTCCAGGAAAACAATATTGTCAACGGTTGTTATCTTTCCGGATTAAATAATGTATTGTCAGGCTCTAACCAATAAAATTATGAACGCTAGCCGGTTGTTCGATTTCATTTACTACCAACTTGAACACTGCCCGCAGCAGCGGGCTTTCGGTAGCCGCAAAGACGGGCAGTGGCGCTATTACAGCACACAAGAGATCATAGATCAGGCCAACCAGCTAAGCCGGGGGCTATTGAAGCGAGGCATTCGCCCCGGCGATAAAATAGGATTAGTGGTATACGAAAACCGCGTGGAATGGATCATCACCGACTTAGCCCTATCGCAAATCGGGGCCATCAACGTACCGGTTTATCCCACCATCAGTTCGCGTGAGTACGCCTATATATTTGGCGAAGCAGAGGTAAAATACTGCTTTGCAGGCAAGGGTGACCTCTACGACAAGGTCAAAACTGCTCAGGCGGATACGCCCAGCCTGCTGGAAATTTATACTTTTGATCGCCAGCCTGGCCGCCCCTACTGGGAAGAGCTCTTTGCCGATGAAGGCCAGGAGGAAGTAGAGCGCATCAAAGCCGGCATACAACCCCACGATCTGGCTACCATCATCTATACCAGCGGCACTACGGGCAACCCCAAGGGTGTGATGCTATCGCATTACAACATCGCAGAGAATGTGCGCCCCATCCGCGAGCTCATACCCATCCGGGCGGGGGAGATCGCCCTCAGTTTCCTGCCGCTATGCCATATCTTCGAGCGCACGGCTTCTTATACCTATATTTCCTGCGGTATCAACATCGTCTTTACGGGTATCGACAATCTCGGAGGCGAAACTGGCGACCTCAGGGGCATACAGCCCCACTTTTTTACCTGTGTACCACGCCTGCTCGAAAAAGTATACGAGCGCATCTACAATCGAGGGCTGGAACTCTCCGGCCTCAAGCGCTTCCTCTTCTTCTGGGCCCTGAGGCTTACTGAGCAGTACGACTACGATAAGACTTTCAGCGGCTGGGCCGGCTTCAAGTGGCGCATTGCCGACAAGCTCATCTTTAGCAAATGGCGCGAAGCTCTGGGCGGCCGGGTGCGCGGCATCCTCACCGGCGCGGCTCCTTGCCCTGTGAAGATGATGCGGGTGTTTTCAGCCGGGGGGATTCCCGTACGGGAGGCCTACGGGCTCACCGAGACTTCGCCCGGTCTTACCTTCAACGTGTACGAACCTAAAAAAGCTTTTATGGGCAGCGTAGGTTTGCCCTTGAGCAATGTGGAAATCCGCATTGATACCGAGGGCGACTACCGCCCCGGCGAAGGCGAAATTATGGCCGCCGGCCCCAACATTATGATGGGCTACTACAAACAACCCGAGGCCACCGCCGACGTCATCGAAGAAATTGACGGCAAGCGGTGGTTCCGCACCGGCGACGTAGGCGCCTGGGTAAAAGGGCCCGAGGGTCGGTTGTTTCTAAAAATTACCGACCGCAAAAAAGAATTGCTCAAAACCTCCGGCGGCAAGTATGTAGCCCCTGCGCCCATCGAAAACCGGCTCAAAGAAGACTTTCTCATTGAGCAGATTATGGTAGTGGGCGACCAGCGCAAGTTTGTATCCGCCATTGTAGTGCCTGCCGAGGAAGCCCTCAAAGAGTGGTGTCATCAGCATGAAGTGCCCTGGAATGGCCTGCGCGACGCCATCACCCTGCCGGAGGTAGTGAGCCGTTATCAGCATATCTTCGACAAACACAACCCCGAGTTTGGGCACATTGAGCAGGTAAAAAAATTCATACTGGCGCCCACCACCTGGGAAGCGACTAAGATGGATGGCTCTGAGGCCGAACTCACGCCTACCATGAAGCTGAAGCGCCGCGTGATCCTAAATAAGTACGCGGCTCATATCGAAAATATGTATCGGGAGTAGGCCTTCCCGACCCTGCATTACTTTCTGTCGGCGGAGCCATTGCGCGCAATGGCTCCGCTGTTGTTATACCTGCTTGTATTATCTTTGCGCCCCAGAAAAAAATACTCCCATATGAATATCAATCTACTGCTGGAAAACCTCACCAATCCGGCGCTGCTGTTTTTTGTATTGGGTATTGTGGCCGTTTACCTCAAGAGCGATCTCGAAATTCCGCCTACTTCTGCCAAGTTTATTTCCATTTATTTACTCTTCAGCATTGGGTTCAAAGGAGGGCAGGAGTTATCGCATGAGTCTTTTTCAGCGGAAATTCTGTGGTCTATGCTCTTTGGTCTGTTGCTTTCCGTGATCATTCCGGTCTATACTTTTTTTCTGCTCAGGCGCCGGCTTAGCATCCAGGATGCCGGGGCCATTGCGGCGGCATACGGCTCGGTCAGCGCTGTTACCTTTGTAACTGCCGTCAGCTACTTAGAGGCGCACCAATTGGGGGTACATGGCCACATGGTAGCCATCATGGCCCTCATGGAGTCGCCGGCCATCGTCGCCGGTCTCGTCCTTATCTCCATCTTCAACACCGATCCGGAGGAGAGCATCGATAAGTCGGCGGCTATCCGGCACTCTTTTACCAACGGCAGCGTGCTGCTGATCCTGGGCAGTCTACTCATAGGATTTATGGCCGACGCCAAGCAGGCCGAGGGTATCAAGCCTTTTACAACCGATATTTTCAAGGGCTTTTTAGCCATTTTTCTGCTGGATATGGGTATTGCCAGCGGCCGAAAGCTCAATGCTTTCTTAGCCAATGGCCTCTTTCCACTGCTATTTGCCATTGTGGCGCCCCTCGTCAATGGCAGCATAGTAGCGCTGGCCAGCGCCATCGTCACCGACGACGTCAGCAACCGCTTCATCTTTGCCATACTGGCGGCCAGCGCTTCCTACATTGCCGTACCTGCCGCCATGAAAATTGCTGTACCCAAGGCCAATCCGGGCTTATTTTTACCCATGACCTTAGCCGTTACCTTCCCCATCAACATCACGCTGGGGATGCCTTTGTACTTCGGGCTGGCCGGCGGATGGTAATGGCGCTGTAAAAATATTACCATAAGATGACCGGGCCAACGCGGCGCAGTATGGCCTTTGGGGGTCGGACCAGGGGGTGAAGCCGCCTTGTTCAGCACAAAATTTACTCGCTTTCGCACGATCATGAATCCCC
>CAYOTJ010000202.1:0-6919 GCA_964406855.1 uncultured Saprospiraceae bacterium | reverse complement strand
GTGGCGGCGACCCCCGGCCCCTTAGTAAACGGCCTCCTCGCCAGGGCATAGCGCCAAAGGGGCCGGGGGGCACGCCCTAATCACTATCCTCAAGTTACAGCCCCCTCTTTATCCTCAACCTTACCCTCAGCCTTAACCTTACCCTCAGTCTCAACCTCAGTCTTAACCTCAGCCTTAACCTCAATCTCAGCCTCGACGCACGTCCCCCACTCCGGCGAGGCAGGCCATTGGCCCCCTTCCGGTTGTGCGCGCTTTGTACTTACAGTAAGTATTCTCTGAGAGGGTGGGATCCCACCCTCCTGGCCTGCGCACCAACTCCCCGCTCCACAACCACCACCACCGCGCATACCTCCGGCCACCGCCCTCAAGCCGCAAGGGCCTGAAAACGCCATCCGAAATGCGCCGGCTACCGGTAGCGGAAGCGGGGCTATGTCTGGCATCCGGCGGTGGGATATGGCACTGAAAGGGGCCAAATCTCATCTGCCGGCGCCAAGGCTGCGCAGCAAAAATGATTCGCCGGTATCCCGGCTGGCGATCAACAAAAGCGATGAAGGTAATTAGTTTGGCTTACGCCTTGAGATGGAGAACACGCTCTTGTTATACTACTCGTGCAAATATAAGTGTGTAATTTTATTTTTGCAAACTTTTTGGTAACTTTTTGGTGGTTTACGGGCAGATTTTTTTGAGGCGCCCCGGGATTGTCAAAATTTAGCTTTACAGGAACTTATCAAGTCCTCTTGGATTAAATAAAATTCATTTTAATGGATTGATTTTTAATGATTTTTGCTTGATTTTTTAAAAAATGTCTTTATGTTTGTAACTTATCAGACATTTCGAGGAATAAAGGCTAAAACGATTGCCCCTTTTGCCTTCCCGTTGGGGCTGCTTTGGTAATGTTTCTGGCATTTTACACATGTGGATATTAGCGTATGCCCTGGAGGAGGGGGTTATATCTCCTTTTTGCTATTCCCCTGAGTTGTGGCAACCAGTATATTTTCTCTAACCACAGGCGGCAAAGCCTTACAAAAATCCACATGTAAACCATGCAAACCAGTACATTTCGTTGTTGGCTGTGGGCGCTACTCAGCGCTGTTACCTGTACGGGCGCGTTCGCGCAAGACTGTATATCGGGAACTGTATTTGAAGATGTGAACGGCAATGGAATACAAGATACGGGAGAAAGTGGCCTTGTGGGGTTTGCCGTTACAGCGATAGCTCCTAACGGAGTTGTTTTGAACGCGACAACCGACATAAGCGGAAACTATCAGTTTTGTATGCTTATTCCCGGGGGTTATTACGTCTTTCCTCAGTTGCCCGGGCCCGATTTTGAAGCCAATCCGCCGCACCATAATCTGGTTTACATACCCCCGGGGAGTCTGGCAGGTAATAATTTTGGGGTAGTTAACCTATCAGAACTTGGCGCCATAGTGGGGCATACCTACTTCGACGCTGACGGCGATGGCGTACAAGACCCCAATGAGCCCGATCTGGAGGGCGTGTCGGTGATGTTGGATGGCGCAGCAGGCCCGCTAGCCACAACGACCGGCGCCGATGGCCGGTTTCGCTTTGACCGGCTTCCGGCAGGAGATTATACCATAACCATTGCTGCCGGAGCGCCTGCTCTGCCCAATACGTCATGGAATGGGCCCAATATAGTGGCCTTGGGCCTTGAGGCAGGTCAGACTTCCAACGATATTCGGCTCGGTCGGGTCGTTAACCCCGGGTTTGGCGCTGTAATTGGCGTGATTTGTTATGATCTCAACGCGGATGGAATAAACGATCCTGCTTCGGAGCCGGGCATATATGGCAGAGTAGGTGTGACTGTACAGAACGGTCAGGGGCAGTTGGCGGGTAGCGCGCTGGTCGACGCTTCGGGGCGTTATGTCTCAGCAGGCTTGCCTCAGGGCAATTATATCATTAGGAGCGTATATGATCCGGAGGAGTTTTCTCCTACAACCCCTGTTGAGTATTCCATCGATCTTCCTCCGGGTTTTGAGCCGGCAGGGCCGTTTTATTTTGAGCCTCGCCGGAAGATATTTAGGTGCGGGATGGCGGCGAGTACATTTGGATCTATTGTTAGCGGATCGCTGGTAATGGCCGTAAAGGACATCCGGGATCGATCAAGCCTGGCTGCGCAGCCAGGAACCAGCTCTGCCTGGGCGCCGCCTTTCATCAATCAGCCCAACTGGAATGTCTCCAAGATGGGAGAGGTATTCGGTATCGCTACGGACGAGGATTTTAATGCTTACATAGCGGCTACTAAAATGCCTGGCTACGTGGGCGGCAGTTTCAATATCATTGGCAGCACCCCTCTGATTTATTGGATAAACCCATTTACAGGGCTTCCGACAACATTAGTTACGGCTACCTCCGGGGGGACATTGACCGGCCTCAGCGCTATAGATAGCGAAATTGGGGGAGTATATAAAGGGCTGGGGAATATTTGCTCAAATAAAAATGGGTGGCTATTTGCTACCAATATGAGTGAAGAAAACATCATTGTACTTAGGGATGCCGGGCACCCGCCGGCGCTAAGAGGGCAGGTTGTACAAGTATACAACCCCACCGGAATTGTGGCAGGCAGCATGTCGGGGCGTCATCTTTGGGGCATTGGGTATAACGAGGCGGAAAATAGAATTTACTACTCCACATCCCCTTCGATAGGAACGGTACAAATTCATTCAGTGGGTTTTGTAGCGGGGCAATTGGATGCCTCCACCGAAACCTTTGAATTGGCCATCCCCATTTACTATCCTCAGACAGACGTAGCAGACATCGCCTTTACGCAGAATGGCACTCAGATGCTGATTGCAGAAAGGAATAACCCACATGGCGCGAGGGTTTTACAATTCAGCGGCGGCAGCGGCGCCTGGGGCGGGCTTCTTGAGGTGTATGTTGGCGGGCATGGCGACGGGCGCAACTCAGCAGGCGGTGTTGACTACTGCTATGACAGCTTTACCGGCGACACGCCCCCGGGGCCCGTATGCGAACCCTTTATTGCGGCATCGGGTAACGCCTTGAATTATCAGCCTTCTTCCGGACCCAATAAAATATATGGTTATGCCATCTTCCCGACTGCGGGCAACGGGCAACCCAATGGCGGCTATGCCGATGATCCGGCAGACTTCCTGACCATCAACAGCACCCTGATTGACAATGATGTAGATGTAATACAAACAGATAAAGGTTATATGGGCGATGTGGAAGTCTTCGACTGCGCCTGCCCTGCCAGCGATTGCGCTACGGCCCTGGGGTTGGAGATGTTGCCCAGCTCGCCTGCCAACAGTACGCCGGAAGAATGCTGTGTACAATTGAGCTTTAGCAATACGGGTAATCAGGCCATCCATGCCATTGATTTTGCTGCCCTTGATGGCGTAGAGCTGGCCAACATGGTATGGGCGCCCGGCTTTAGCCGCCCCAACTGGAGCGCTACCCATGCTACCGTCGTGCCCAGCGCCGGCGGCGCCTTTCCGGCCAATGTGCAGAATCTTTTTGAGTTTTGCGCTCACAACCACTTGGCCACGCCTCAGTATGTGGTGATCAGCTACCTCAATGCCCAGCTTGATACCATCTGCCGCGATACCCTCACCTTGGAGTGCCCGCCCGAGCGCGCCTGTCTCTATATTCTCAGCGACTCGTTGTTGTGCGACTCCAATGGATACAAATACATGGCCACCATTGCTAACCCTACAGGCAGCGATTTCCCGGTGGGCTATGTCAAATTCAATGTATATTCACCATTTTCAGCAACCTATACCTTCACCAGCGCCGATTTTGGCGGCTTGCCGCTACAGCCGGGCCAGTCGGCTATGGTGATGTTCAATATCAATACTTCCGCCGATTATTACGGCCAGGATCTGTGTTTTATCCTCTCTGCGCATGATGATGAAGACGAGCGGTTGTGTTGCGCCGAGATAGATACCTGCATTGCCTTTCCGCTCTGCGACCCCTGTCCGTTTGTAGAGGCGGTACTGGAGCCCAATGGTCAGTTGGCTACTGCCGGCGACAGTTGTTGTTACACGTTACTCATCACCAATGAGTTTACGGACAATCCGGGCTTTTTTACCGCAGTGCAGGTGATGATGCTTGATCCGCAGGATGAATTTTCCAATGTACAGACTTTTCCCGCGCCGGCCGGATGGTCGCTGCCGGTTGAAGACCCGATCAATCAAATGTATACTTGGGCCCATCCAGGCGGGGCTATTCCGTTGGTAGATAATTTGCCGCTGTTTAGCTTCTGCGTTAAGCCTGTTTATCGCACAGACTCCATTTACATCAAAGTCAACTGGTTTAACCAGGATAGCATTGTGTGCAGCGACACCCTGGCGTTATTCTGCCCGGCCTGCCTTGAAATCGTTACCGACAGCCTTTGGTGCGAGCGCGGGGTACCTCCTGCGGCGGATGTTTATCATTACGCTTTCCAATTTATCAACCATTCGCCTTTTGTAGTCAACGCAGTGGGTATTGTCGAATCGGGGAACCAGATTAGTCCCGATCTGCAATTTATCACTCCTGTGTCGCCTGGCGGCCAGTCGGACTGGATACCGATACAACTGACGGGAGGGCCCGGAGAAATCTGCTTTGATATTGTATTGCGGCAGATCACCGACTCGGTCAATATCACGTGTTGTTATGCTACGCATTGTATTGAGTTGCCGCCCTGCGAAACGCTGTCTCCCTTTGAATGCCCTAACCCTGCTTTAGCCGACAATGATCCCTGCCCGCAAAGCTGGCTGCCGGTATGCGGTTGTGACGATGTCGCTTACGCCAATCCTTGTTTTGCGCTCAATGCCGGCGTATACGAATGGACCTTTGGAGACTGCGACAGCAATGTATTGATTAACCCTAACCTCGTGCTTACGGCTGAAATAACGCCTTTGGCGCGGGGCGTAAGGCTCAATTGGCAGATGCCTTTGGCTATGGCGGGGAGTTTCAGCTACTTTGTTGTATTGCGTCTTGACCCCGGCGTCACGCGTACATTGGGTTACGTGACGGCTACCGGCGTTGCAGCCTACACCTTTGTAGACCCCAACCCGCTATCTGGCAATAACGCTTACCAGATTGTTGGGGTAAACAACGCGGGTATCCCTACTTACAGCAACCTGGCCAGCGTACAGGTATTGGCCCAATGGAACGAAGTTGTGCTGCGGGCTTATCCCATCCCGGCTACTCAGGTCATCTACCTGGTAAGCAATCGGGCCGGAGAGGCTTCCGTAGAGCTCGTTGCGCCCGACGGGCGAAATGCCTATCGCGAAACCCATCGTTTTGGCGGGGCCCCTGTACCTGTTGATGTGAGCGGGCTCAATGCGGGTGTCTTCATCGTTCGCGTGCGCTTTGAAGATGGGGAAACGCTGCTTCAGCGGGTGGTAAAGATGAACTAACAGCGCATTGCCCGGAGCGGGGTCATTTGATGGCGCCCTCTCCGGGCAGCCGTATTGTTGAAAATTGGCGATTTTGCGCGCAGCGCCGGTCGGAGCCCGGGCGAGGGATGGAAGCGGTATGCGCTCGTTTAGCCCCTGGAATAGCGCAGCGTATGTTCCAGGGGCTAAACGAGCGCATAAGAGCGGACAGCCCGACCCCGCGCGCTTGCCCAACCGCCCAACGGCGCCTTTGGCGCTTAGCGGCTGCCGGCGCGCGGGGACGCCCCCAAAAAAAGAAAAAAATTGCCCAAAACGACATCGGAGCGGCCTCTTATAAGCGGCGCGCTCCGATGTTTTTACCTGTGTGGCACAGGGAGTATGGCGGGTAAAGCCCGTTGTTTTTAATCTTCCCGGAAGAAGTCGCGCATGCGGTCGAAGAAGCCGCGGTCTTCTTTGCCGGGTTGGGGGGTGAAGTTGGGCATGGCGCGGAGTTTTTCGAGGGTGCGGCGCTCTTCGTCGGTGAGTTTTTTGGGCGTCCAGACGTTGACGTGGATGAGCTGGTCTCCGCGGCTGTGGCGGCTCTGGACGTTGGGCAGCCCTTTGTCTTTGAGCCTGAGGATTTTGCCGGCCTGGGTGCCGGGAGGTATTTTTATTTTGACCTTCCCTTCGAGGGTGGGTACTTCTACGGAAGCGCCGAGGGCGGCGTCGGCGAAGTTGAGGTAGAGGTCGTGGATGAGGTTCATGCCGTCGCGCTGGAGAAACTCGTGTGGCTTTTCCTCGATGGTGATGAGGAGGTCGCCGGCGCTGCCGCCCATGCGGCCTGCGTTGCCTTTGCCGCGCATGCTCAGTTGCATGCCTTCTTCTACACCTGCAGGGATTTCCAGCTCGATGGTTTCTTCCTCGTAAGTACGGCCGTCGCCCCGGCATTTCGAGCAGGTGGCGGTTACTACCTGGCCGGAGCCGTGGCAGGTGGGGCAGGTGGTGGTGGTTTGTACCTGGCCCATGAAGGTGCTGCGCACTTGGCGCACCATGCCGGCGCCGCGGCAGGTAGAGCAGGTACTGACCGAGCCGGCGTCTTTGGCGCCACTGCCGTTGCATTGGGTGCAGGTAACCTGCTTGCGCACCTTTATTTTTTTAGCTACTCCCTGGGCGATTTCTTCGAGGCTGAGGGAGACCTTGATGCGGAGATTGGAGCCGCGCTCGCCGCGCTGCCGCGCGCCGCCGCCCATGCCGCCGCCGAAGAAGGCGCCGCCGCCGTCGCCGAAGATGTCGCCAAATTGGCGGAAGATGTCGTCCATGGTCATCCCGCCGCCGCCGAAGCCGCCGCCGCCGCCCATGTTGGGGTCTACGCCGGCATGGCCATAGCGGTCGTAGCGGGCACGTTTGTCGTCGTCGCTGAGGATTTCGTAGGCTTCTGCTGCCTCCTTAAATTTTTCTTCGGCCTCTTTGTCGTCGGGGTTTCGGTCGGGGTGGTATTTCATGGCCAACTTGCGGTACGCCTTCTTGATGTCGTCAGAAGAGGCATTTTTTGCCAGTCCAAGCACCTCGTAATAATCTCT
>CAYOTJ010000201.1:805-6940 GCA_964406855.1 uncultured Saprospiraceae bacterium | reverse complement strand
CCCCCATGCCCCTGCTGCTGGCGGCAGCCCTGCTCTGGAGCAGGGCTGCCGCAGGGCAGTTGCACGATGGGGTGTGGTTGATGGCAGATGACAACACTTCTGCTACCACATACATAGAGGGAAACGTACTTGATTTTCGCAGTGGCAGTTTATCAGTTAATACTGACTCCTTCTTCATAGAACTACACAGCAGCGTAGCCAACATTTGCGACGCCGACGGGCAATTGCTGTTTTACACCAATGGTTGCAAAATTGCCAATGCCGCCCACCAACTTATGGAAAACGGAGACGACATCAACCCCGGCCCGGTACATGAGTTGCAATGCTTCCGGGAAGATTACCCCTGGCAGGGGGCTTATACAGGAGGGAAGCAAAGCTGCTTAGCCCTGCCCGCGCCGGGTTCCGATAGTCTTTATTATTTGTTTCACAAGGGAGTGGTATACGAGCAAGACCCCGAAACGGGATTTAACGTACTGGCACAACCCCTCTACTACAGCCTCGTCAACATGGCCGCCAATGGCGGATTGGGCAGGGTGGAAGTCAAAAATGTGCCCGTTATTTCTGAAGAGGTTGGCGGAGGCCAGCTCACGGCCGTTCGGCATGCCAACGGAATCGACTGGTGGGTGCTTAGTGCGGGTCCAATAGGCGGTAATTTGTATTATCGCTTTATGCTATCGGACGAAGGCATAGGCGATGTGTTTACGCAGAATATTGGTATGGCCCATACCCGAGACCTGGGCTGGGCCAACTTCTCCCCCGACGGTTTGCGCTACGCCCGCTACAATCCGGCCAACAACGATGATGTATTCCTCTTTACCGCCGACCGAACGACGGGCGAGCTGAGCAACTTTGTATTTATTCCCATAGATGAGGGGGGTAGTAATTTCAATAGCGGAGTAGCTTTTTCACCCAATTCTCGCTATTTATACGTCTCTTCGGCCCTGAAAATTTTTCAATTCGACACCTGGGCCGACGACATAGCCGCATCGGGCGTAGTGGTAGGCGAATACGAGCCCACAAATGAATTGATCCCGGAGTACTTCTGGGGCATGCAATTAGGCCCCGACTGCCGCCTGTACGTTTACTGCAACAGTTGCGATGTAGTGCACGTCATTCACCGCCCCGACGAGCGCGGCGCGGCCTGTCAGTTCGAGCAGGCAGCCGTATCCCTGCCCTGGGGCATCTTTCGCAGCCAGCCCCACTTCCCCAACTACCGGCTGGGGCCGCTGGGCCAGGAGGGTCTCCCCTGTACGCCGGTGGTGAGCGCAAGCGAGCCCCCGCCTCCGCCCAGCCCCGAGCTTTGGGTGGCGCCCAACCCCTCGGCAGGCTGGGCAAGGGTGCAGGGCCGGGCATTGGCCCCTGGCCCTGTGCGCCTCCAAATCATCGACGCCTTCGGACGCCCCCAGGCATCCTGGACCGCCTGGGTCGCCGAAGGCCGCCTCGACGAGCCCCTGCCAATGGCCCAAACCCTGCCCCCCGGCCTCTACTGGCTGCTGCTACAAACCGCCGGGGGCCAAAACCAGGTACTCAAATGGATAAAACACTAAGGGCCATGCGCCGGGCCGCGAAAGGGCCTCATAATTCGGCGCTTTTTTTGAACCGCCACGCCTGCGGGCTGTTTTCCCTACCAGCCATAAAAGGCGCAACACCCCATGAAACTACGCATCGGTATTTTGGTTCTTTTTGGCCTGCTTGCCATCGCCGGCGCCATAGCCATACCCAACCTCAAGTTTAGCTTTAACTTTGAGCAGTTCTTCCCCGAAGGAGACGAAGACCTCGATTTCTTTCGAGATTTTACCCGAGACTTTGAAACCGACGACAACTTCCTACTCATTGCCGCCACCCGCAAAAAAGGCGTTTTTGATAGTGTTTTTTTGGCGCAATTTCACGACTTCAGCCTGCGGGTGCGCAATCTGCCCCATGTGTCGGGCAGTCAGTCGCTCACCATGTTTTCCTATCCCCTCAAAACGCCATTCGCCATCACCACGGTGCCCGCCATACACCGCGACCAGCCCGAGCGCTACGCCGCCGACCGCGCCCGAATACTCAAAGACGAGCGCTTTGTGAACAACCTCATCAATAAGGATGCTACCGCATTGGTCATTTTCGCCAAAACGGCCCCCAATATGGACCTCGAACAGTCGAGGGAGCAGATGAAGGCCCTCGAAGCCCTCATGGCAGAATACACTGCCTTCGATGAAGTACACCGACTCGGGCGGTCGTATTTTCAGCGCGAGCTGGTGGCCATGCAGATCCGGGAGGTACTGGTATCGGCCCTCATATCGGGCCTGCTGGTGTCGCTCGTCATGTTTGGTATCTTCCGCCGCGGCTGGGGCGTATTGGTTTCCCTTACCTCCATAGGCTTGGGTATGCTGCTGTTCATGGGCTTTCTGGCCGCTACGGGCCGCGAAATGAGCGCCCTCTCGGCCCTCTATCCCGTGTTGATGATCATTGTAGGCGCCAGCGACGTCATCCACATCATGTCGAAATACATCGATGAGCTCAACAAAGGCCACCGACAGGAAGAAGCCATCATAACCACCGTCCGGGAAATTGGCTTAGCCACCTTTCTTACCTCGGCTACTACCGCCATTGGTTTCGCTACGCTACTAACCAGTAAAATCGGCCCCATTCGCGAGTTTGGCGTCAATGCGGCCATTGGGGTAATCATTGCCTACGCTACATCGATTTTATTTACCAGCGCCGCCCTCTCATTTTTCCGGGCCGACCAAATCATCCGCTTGGGCGACCGCCAGGCCCGCTGGGATCAATGGATTGAAAATATCTACCAGTTTACCATCCGCCGCCGGAAGGCCATCATTGGCGGAACCTTGGCGCTGTTGGCCATTTGTGCGCTCGGCATCAGCCTCATCAACACCAATTACAGCATCATCGACAACCTGCCGCGCGGCCGGCAAATTACTCGCGATTTCCGGTTTTTTGAAAAAGAGCTTACCGGCTTCCGTCCTTTTGAGTTGGCTGTTTTTGTGCAGCCCGGCTACCGCGCCGACGACTACGAGGTGGTGGGCGAGCTGGGTAAGATTGAAGATTATCTCCGCCTTTTTCCCGCCGTACAGGCCGTCACCTCGGTTACTGCCGTATACAAGAGCATCAACCAGATGTTTGGCAGCAATCGCCCCGATGCGTACGTCCTGCCCGCAGACAAAGCCACCTTTGAACGCTACCAGCGCTTAGCCGAGCGAGCGCCCCGCTTAGACCTGAATGTGCTGGTAAGCAGCGACGGAACCAAAACGCGCATCAGCTCAAGGGTGCAAGACATAGGCGCCGACTCCATCAAGGCCTTTGGCCGCCGCCTCGACCGTTGGATCGCCGCCAACGTCGACTCCAGCGTCATCAAAGTAAAACAAACCGGTACGGGCCTCATCATCGATAAAAACGCAGAATACATACGGGCCAGCCTGCTCCAGGGCCTGGGCTTAGCCGTACTCATCATCGGCGTTTTGATGGCCCTGCTGTTCCGAAATGCCCGGATGCTCATCATCTTCATGATCCCCAACCTGCTGCCGCTGCTGGTGGCCGGCGCGCTGCTGGGTTATTTGGGTATAGAGCTCGAAGCCGGGGTGAGCATCGTCTTTGCCGTCATTTTTGGCATCGCCGTCGACGATACCATCCACTTTCTCAGCCGGTATAAGCTCGCCCGCGCCGCCGGCGCGCCCTTGGAAGAAGCCATACACACCACCTTCCGGGAAACAGGTAAGGCCATTGCGCTTACTACCGTCGTCTTATTCTTTGGCTTTTTGGTAATGCTGTTCAGCATACACCCGCCCAGCGTTACCGTGGGGCTGCTCATCAGCTTTACCTTAGTGAGCGCACTAATCGCCGATTTGCTGCTGTTGCCGCTGCTGATCAGGTGGTTGGGCCGGAGAGACTGAGTGTATTTTGAGTTGCGCCCCCCCAAAGAAAAAACTTTACTCCCGCGCCCTGAAATAGAGCGTTGCCGCCAGCGCAATGAGAATGCCGCCGACAGCAACAAGGCGTGCCGCCGACGCATAAGGGCCGCCGAACACCGTTGCGGCCAGCAACACCAGTAGCAGCCCCAGCAGCAGCGCATCGGCACGGGGCCGGCGGCGGGCCAGGGGCGTCGTCTTGAGGCGATCGAGGTCGGCGGGCTTATCGGCCAGCAGCCACTTGAGTCGGGGCCAGTCGGCGGCCAACAGCACTATGTTGAGGAAGAGGAAGAAAGCTACCTCGGTAGGCGTGCCCCGCCATTGCAGCGAAACGGTTACGATGAAGATGTTGGCAAACATCGGCAGGGCCATAATGGCGCCGATAAGCGCAAACCGCTGGCTGAACAGCAAAAAGCCAATACCTACCTGTGCCGCCGCAATAAACTGCCCCAGCAGGCCTAAGCCATATTTAGCCAGCTCGTCGATGAGGTAGTGCGGCCCGATGATGTCGGGCAACCGGATAAGCTTCTCGGCGCCGGCCAGTAGTAGTATGAGGCCAAGGGTATAGCGCAGCGCGGCGAGGGCCGTATCCCGCCAGTGGGCAGCCCGCACAAAGAGTCGGTCGAAAAGCAGCAAAGCCAAAAATATGGGCGTAAAGACGATGGGGCCAACAATCGGGAATATCCAAAGAGACGGTAACATGGCGGTTTCGTTTTGTGAGCGTATGCCCGGAAAAGTAGCTTGACCGACCGCCATCCGCCAAGCCTTTACGACTAATGTAGCGCAAAAAACGGCAAATGCCCACACGCATCGCTCTCCAAATAAAAAGACCAACGCGCCTGCAAGCCTGCATATCGGGATTTTATATCTTCACGCCATAATCAGACAACCATGCAAAACTGGTCTGGCTACCTCCAATGGCGCCCCGCTCAGGTGTTTTACCCCGAATCGGAAGCCGAGGTCGTACAAATTGTACAAGACGCCGCCACCGCCGGGCGCCGCATTCGCGCCATTGGTTCGGGGCATTCTTTTACGGCCCTCTGCCCAACGCACGACGTGATGGTATCGCTGGATCGCTATCAGGGCATTACGGCCATTGATCCTCACACCGGCTTAGTCACTGTCAGGGCAGGCACTAAACTGCGCCGCCTCAGCGAGCTGCTCGACGCCCTGGGCTTAGCCCTCGAAAACCTCGGCGATATAGATGTGCAAAGCATCGCCGGCGCCTTGGCCACCGGCACCCACGGCACGGGCACAGCCTTTGGCAATTTGTGCACCCAGGTGCGCGCCCTAAAGTTTGTAAACGGCCGGGGAGAACTCGTATCCTGCTCCGCCGCCGAAAACCACGATCTCTTTCGGGCTGCCGTGCTCTCGCTGGGCGCCCTCGGGATTATCACCGAGGTTACCCTACAGTGCGTGCCGGCCTACAACCTCAGTCTTAAGGTAGCTAAAAGGCGCCTCGAAGAGGTGCTCGAAAATCTTCCGCAATACAACGCCGAAAACCGCCACTTCGAGTTCTACTGGTTTCCCCATACGCCCTATGTGATGACGAAGACCGTCAACCTCACCGACGCGCCGCCCGACCCCGACACCTTTAAAAACTACCTCCAGGAGATGCTGTTCGAAAACTACGCCTTCTTAGCCATCTGCGAGCTCGCCTATCGGCTGCCGGCGCTCACCCGGCCCATCAGCCGGTTTGCCGCTGCCACCGTGGGCGCTTACCACAAGCAGAAAAAGAGCTACGACGTTTTTTCCACGGCCCGCATTGTGCGCTTCAACGAGATGGAGTACAATGTGCCCGCCGACGCCTACGCCGAAGTAAAAAAGGAGCTGACCCACTGGATCAACCGCCGCAAGTACAACGTCATGTTTCCGCTCGAAAACCGCTTCGTGCGGGCCGACGACCTCTACCTCAGCCCTGCCAACGGCCGGGACTCAGCCTACATCGCCGCCCACGTCTATCACAAGCAGGACTTCCACAAGTACTTCGACGAGCTCGAAGCCATCTTTCTGGCGCATGCCGGGCGCCCCCACTGGGGCAAACTGCACAAGCTGAGCCACAGCGACTTTGCCGAACGCTACCCCGGCTGGGAGGCCTTCCATGCCCAGCGCGCACGGCACGACCCCCAAGGGCTGTTCCTCAACCCCCATCTGCAATTTATTTTTGGCCCTGATGCCCCGGCACAACTATGAGCGACTATCCATACTACCGGCAGCGTTTAGCAGG
>CAYOTJ010000201.1:0-795 GCA_964406855.1 uncultured Saprospiraceae bacterium | reverse complement strand
CCCTTCCCCTATGCCGCACTCGACCTGGCCCTGCTGCGCGAGAACATCGACATCAACCTCCGGCGAGCCGGCAACAAGCCCATCCGCATCGCCTCCAAATCGCTGCGCTGCCCCGCCGTCATGCGCATCATCCTCGACGCCAGTCCCCAATTTCAGGGCATCATGACCTATCACGGCCAAGAGACCCTCTATCTGGCGCGCCAGGGCTTCGACGACCTGCTCATCGGCTACCCCGTAGTGAGCAGGCCGCTGCTGGAAGCCTTAGCGGAAGCCGTCAAAGGCGGCAAGCAAATATGCCTCATGGCCGACAGCCCCGAGCACCTGCGGCTCATCAACGACGCAGGTCGCCGCCTGAAAACGCCCCTGCCTGTCTGCATCGACCTCGACCTGTCTGACCACTACCCCGGCCTGCATTTTGGCGTCTGGCGCTCGGGCATCACCGGCCTACCCCAGTTGGAGGCCCTCCTGAAAACGCTTAGGCAGTGCCCCTACGTGCAGCTCGACGGCCTCATGGGCTACGAGGCCCAGATCGCCGGCGTAACAGACAACATCCCTGGCAATCGCCTCAAAAACGGCCTCATCCGGCTGCTCAAGCGTCGCTCGCTGCCCCGCTTAGCCAGTCGGCGTGCGGCCGCTGTGGCCCTCATACAGTCGGAAGGCTTCCAGTTGCGCTTCGTCAATGGCGGGGGCACTGGCAGCTTAGCATCTACCACCCTCGCAGCCGCCGTCACAGAAGTTACCGTGGGCTCGAGCTTCTCCGCCTCCCCCCTCTTCGACAACTACCAGCGCCTCAAG
>CAYOTJ010000200.1:0-7001 GCA_964406855.1 uncultured Saprospiraceae bacterium | reverse complement strand
CGTCTTCGAGCGCCTCCACGCAAGTTTCCACCGTCAGGCGGCGGCGCACAAAGTAGCTGTCCGGTAGTTTGTGGCAGTTAGCTGCAGGTCCAGCCTCTCCCGCCAGCGCATAACCCCAGGCCGTACCCAGCGTAAGCAACAACAGTTCCGCATCGCGCAGCGCTTGGGCGCCCTCGGCTAATTGCGCATTCATCAGGGCCAGCGCCTCTTCGCGGTCGGGATGTGCATACCGACTGTGAAAATCAAAATGCCGCCACAAATCCTGGTGAAAAAACAACTCTTCTGCCACGTAAGGCCGAGGGTCAGCCAGGCGGCGAAGCGCCCTGCCCAACACATCAGGCTGGTACAAAATACCAAAAGGATTGATACAGATGGGAAACTTAAGCTCATGCAACTGCCAGCCTATGGTCTCCGCAAAACAAGACCCCAGGGCCACACACCCCATTGGCTGACTCAGCCGAAAAGGGTACTTAGGCAAGGCAACGGTAGTTTGTATAAGCATATCTGCTAACCTAAACACGGGCCCAAGTTAGCATAAAAAATGAAAAAATATAGCCGTTTCCTTCTACCTTGGCGCATTATTCCACCAAACTTGGAAGTAACGATGAACGACAAAACCATCTCTTTGGGGCAGGGAGCCCGATGGCTTGGCCTGAGTGTTGTATTTTTTCTGAGCGCCTGCCAGCAGCCGGCTGCGCCAGACAGCGCCACAACGGCGGCGGAACCAGCGACGGATACCGCAACTGCGCCGGCAAAAAGCGAATTTCCGGTACACTGTTTTGAGTCGCGCATGCCCGACGGCTCGGTATTTACACTGCACATCACGGAGTATTATGAGACGATTGTGGGTATACTCGATTACACCTTCGCCGAAAAAGACGGCGCGCATGGCACTTTTACCGGCACAAAAGAGGGCGACCTGATAACGGCCACCTGGAGCTACACGGTAGAGGGCAGCGAGCAGGCTGAGGAAATTGTAATCAAAATGAGCGGTGATCAGGCTATGAAGGCCTCCGGCGAACTGATGGAAGGCGAAGGCGGTGTGCTAAAGCTCAAAGACCCCGCGAAGGTAAACTGGGACGAGACGTTTACGCGGGTCCAGTGCGACTAAGCCGCAATGCCCGAAAAAAAGCAGGCGGCATAGGAGCTACTCCCACGCCGCCTGTTTTTTTTATTCTTTGATCCCTGCCAGATCGAGAATGAAAGCATATTCCATAGCTACCTCTCTAAGGCGCTGAAAGCGGCCCGAAGCGCCGCCGTGGCCGGCCTCCATGTTGGTGTACAGCAGCAGCGGGTTTTTATTGGCGCTTACGGCCCTCATGCGGGCAACCCACTTGGCGGGCTCCCAGTACTGCACCTGAGAGTCGTGCAGACCGGTGGTGACAAGCATAGCCGGATAGCCGGCAGCCGTGACGTTGTCGTAGGGCGAGTACGACTTCATATACTGGTAGTAGGTTGGGTCTTTGGGGTTGCCCCATTCGTCAAATTCGCCGGTGGTGAGCGGGATGCTCTCATCAAGCATGGTAGTTACGACGTCTACAAAGGGGACGGCGGCGATGACACCCTTCCACAGGTCAGGACGCATATTGACGACGGCGCCCATGAGCAGCCCCCCGGCGCTGCCGCCTTGGGCAAAGAGGTGTTCTTTACCGGTGTAGCGGTTAGCGATGAGGTGCTCGGCGCAGTCGATAAAGTCGTAGAATGTATTTTTCTTGTTCAACAGCTTACCGTCTTCATACCAGTGACGGCCCATCTCCTCGCCGCCCCGGATGTGCGCGATGGCGAAGGCAAAGCCACGATTGAGGAGGCTGAGGCGGGCCGAACTGAAAAAGGGTTCCATGCTGTTACCATAAGAGCCATAGCCATAAAGTAGCAGAGGTTGTTGGCCGTTTTTCACGAAACTTTTGTGGTAGACGATGCTTACGGGCACCTGCGCGCCGTCGCGGGCCGTCACGTAGATGCGCTCCGAGCGGTAGTCGTCTTTATTGAAGCCGCCTAACACTTCCTGCTCCTTGAGGGTGGTAAACTGGCGGGTGTTCATGTTGTAGTCGTAGGTAGTAGGCGGCGTGGTCATCGACTGATAGCTGACGCGCAACACCTCGGTATCGAAGTCGAGGTTGGTTGTAGAATAAGCCACATAGGCCGCCTCGTTGAAGCGGATGTAGTGCTCCTGTCCGCGCCAGGGCATAACGCGCAGTTGGGTGATGCCCGCCTTGCGCTCGCTGAGCACTAAGTAGTCGCGGAAGATGTCCATACCTTCCAGCAGCACGTCTTCGCGATGAGGGGTTACTTCCGTCCAATTGGCCTTGCCCGTTTGGCTTTCGGGGGTAGACATAAGTCGGAAGTTTTTGGCTTCTAAGTTGGTGCGGATGTAAAACTTATCGCCGAAGTGCTCAATGCCGTACTCTAAGCCGCGCTCGCGAGCTTGGAACACCCTGAATTGGCCCGTGGGGTTGTTGGCCTCTAATATGCGGTATTCGGTGCTGAGGGTTTGGAAAGAAGCTATGACGAGGTATTTATCCGACTTAGTGCGATAGACCGCACAGGAAAAGGTAGGGTCTGTTTCGGTGTACACCAGTACATCTTCACTCACTGGCGTGCCCAACTTGTGGCGCATGATTTTAAAGGGGCGTAACGACTCGTCCTTGACGGTATAAAAGACATGAGCGTTATCCATAGCCCATACAGCATTGCCCGTACAATTGGGGATGGCGTCTTCGAGCAGTTTACCCGTACTCATATTCTTAAAGCGCACGGTATAGATGCGGCGTCCGAGGGTGTCTTCGCCATAGGCCAGCAGTTGGTTATTGGGGCTCGCCGATCGGCCGCCGATGTTGTAATAACCGTGGCCTTTGGCTAATTCATTGGCGTTGAGCATCACTTCCTCTGCGGCGGCGAGGCTGCCTTTTTTGCGGGTGTAAATGGGATACTCCTGGCCTTGCTCGTAGCGCACCATGTAATAGTAACCGTTTTGCTTGTAGGGTACCGATTCGTCCTGCTCCTTAATGCGGCCTTTCATTTCTGTGAATAGCTTTTCGCGGAAGGCATCGGTATGGGAAGTCATCTGCTTGAGGTAGTCGTTTTCGGCCTGCAGATAGCTGATGACCTCGGGGTTGGTACGGTCGTTGAGCCAGTAATACTCGTCAATGCGGGTATCGCCATGAGCCGTAAGGGCATGCGGCTTTTTAGCGGCTACAGGCGCAACGGCGGTTTTGTGTTTGGCGTACAATTCAGATGTAGACACAGCAGTAGCAATTTTTTGGTTAGCGCAAGCAGCCAATAAGACCAAAGCGCCCAAAGGTAGCCAACAAATCATCAGTCGGATCATTTTACTTCTATTCATTGTGAGAAACTATTTGGTAACAAGCTCAAAAGTAGGGCCTTTTGCCCCGAGCCCGCAGCCTTTTCAATGAACATCTGTCGATTTGCAGTAAAGTACTGCATAAGAATAACTACTTTTGCTGCGCTATGCGCCTCAACACGTCCTACAAACAAATCTTTTCGGTTTCTGCCCCCATCATGATTGGTAGCGCAGCGCAAAATGTCATTGCGCTCACCGACAGCGTTTTTTTGTACTATCTCTCGGAAGAAGACTTTGCCAGCATTGGTTTTGTGGGAGTTTTTTACCTGATTGTAGCGGCTGTTGGCTTTTCCTTCAGCCGGGCCGGACAGATACTCATTGCACGGCGCGCCGGCGAAGGCGATGCCGCCGGAGTGGGCGCCAATTTTTACGCCATGTTTTACTTCGAGGCGGCCCTGGCGCTGGTTATGCTCTTCCTCATGACCTATGGCGCGCCCTGGTTGTTCAAGTGGCTCATCGACTCCCCGCTGATCTACGAGCGCAGCATGGCCTACTTAGACACCCGAAAGTGGGGCGTGTTTTTTGCCTATACAGGCGTAGCGCTCATAGCCCTCTATACCGGACTGGCGAGAGCTTCATTTGTCATTGTGGACACCTTTGTGCTGGCAGGGGTCAATATGGCCCTCGACTATGCCCTCATCTTCGGGCATTGGGGATTGCCGGCTATGGGCATTGCCGGCGCAGGTTTGGCCAGCACCCTGTCGGAAGTAGCCGCATTTATTGTTTTCGTGGGCTATATGCTATGGGATAAGCGCAACCGCGCCTACCTCAAGCCCGTGTTCCGACGCATCAACCCGGCCCTCATCTGGCAGCAATATCGGTTGGCATCGCCCATTGTAGCTCAGGCGTTTGTGGGGCTGGGCAGTTGGTTTGTCTTTTTCGCCATGATCGAAAAATTGGGCGAGCGCACCCTGGCGGTCACCAATCTGGCGCGCATGATCTACTTGGTTTTATCCATACCCACCTGGGGCTACTCCTCCGGGGTCAATACGCTGGTGAGCCATTTTATAGGCCAGCAGAAGCGACAGGCGGTGCTGCCCATCCTCTGGAAAACCGCCAAGCTCTGCCTGTTCACCACCCTGCTCATCAGCTTGCCCGTGGTGCTGTTTCCACATCACATCCTGTATCCGCTGCTCGGCGACGTGCGCAGCGAAATCATCCATGATGCCAGGCCGGTGCTGTGGGTATTGCTGGCCATCCTGATCGTTTTTTCCATCAGCTCCGTCATTTTCAGCGGTATTGCCAGCGTGGGCGCTACCGCTTACAGCCTGCGGATACAAACCTTGGGCGCCGTCATTTATATGGTATATGCCCACTTGGCCATCAATGTATTGCAAGGCGGAATCGTGTGGGCCTGGTCGGCCGAAATCGCCTATTGGTTGTTTACCCTGGCGTGGACGATTTATTATCTTCACTCGCGCAAATGGCATGAGCTGAAATTATAGAACTATCATTAACTTTGCTCTTCATCAATACCGCTTATGGCTTCCGAATACATCAGTATACGCAACCTGCGCTTTCTGCTGCACGAAGTTTTCCATGCCGCACAGTTGCAACGCTATGATCGCTATCAGGGCTATGATCAAGACGCCATTGATCTCACGCTCGACGCCGCCCGGCAATTGGCCGATCAGTACCTCTTTCCCCATTACCGGGAGATGGATAAGCAAAAAGCCTACTTTGAAAACGGGCAGGTACACGTACCCGCCTGCGTGCGCCCCGGCATAAAAGCCTTAGCGGATGGCGGCTGGATTGCCGGCCCCGACGATATCGACTTCGGCGGCCAGCAAATGCCGCTCTCATTAGTCAACGCAGGCTTAGCCATTTTTTACGCCGCCAATGGCAACCTCGCCTCCAATGCCTTTCTCACCCAAGGCGCCGCCAATCTCATCCGTACTTTTGCCTCCGAAGCCCTCCAACGCCAATACATCCCCCGCATGTACAGCGGCGAGTGGCAGGGCACCATGGCCCTGACGGAACCCCAGGCGGGCAGCTCGCTGTCCGACATTACCTCTTCTGCCACACCTACCCCCGAAGGCCCCTACCTCATACGCGGGCAAAAAATATTCATCTCCGGCGGCGACCACAACGCCGTCGACAACGTTGTACACCTGCTGCTGGCCCGCATCGACGGGGCGCCGGCAGGCGCCAAAGGCATCTCCCTCTTTGTCGTGCCCAAGCTCCGCGAAGAAAATGGCCAACTCGTGTCCAACGACGTAACCACCGCCGGCATCTACGGTAAGATGGGCCAAAAAGGCTACGTAGCCGCCCACCTCATGCTGGGCGAACAGGGCCGTTGCCAGGGCTACCTCGTAGGCGAACCCCACAAGGGCCTCTCCTATATGTTTCAGATGATGAACGAAGCCCGCATCGGTACTGGCATCATGGCCGCCGGAACGGCCTCGGGCGCCTACTACGCCAGCCTGCAATACGCCCGCGAGCGCGCCCAGGGCCGGCATCCCTCCAACAAAGATGTCACCCTGCCCCCTGTGCTCATCATCGAACACGCCGATGTGCGCCGCATGTTGCTCTTCCAGAAAGCCGTAGTGGAAGGCAGCTACTCCCTGCTGATGCAGTGCAGCCAATATGCCGATATCGCCCGCTGCGATACCGGGCAGGCCGCCGAAGACGCGCACTTGCTGCTGGAACTACTCACCCCCATCGCCAAAAGCTACCCCTCCGAGTTTGGTATACAGGCCGTAAGCGCCGGTATGCAGGTGTTGGGAGGCGCAGGCTATACCGACGACTTCCCCTTAGAACAATACTACCGCGACATCCGGGTCAATGCCATCTACGAAGGCACAACCACCATCCACGGCATCGACCTGCTGGGCCGAAAAATCACCCTCAACAAAGGCAGGGCATCTCAACTGCTGGCCGCTGAAATCCAGCAAACCCTCGCCTCCGCTCAGAGCCTCCCCCAACTGTCGCCTTTGTCAGAGGCCCTCGCCCATGCCTCCGGCCGGCTTCAGGAAGTAACCGACCATCTGTTGCAGGTTGCCGCCAACGAAAGCCCGGAAGCTTTTTTAGCAGACGCCACCTTATATCTGGAAATGTTCAGCTACGTGGTACTCGGCTGGCAATGGCTCCGCCAGGCTACCGTAGCCGCCGAAAGGCTGCCCCAGGCCGCTTCCCCCGACGAGCAGCGCTTCTACCAGAGCAAACTCCAAACGGCGCGCTATTTTATGGCCTACGAACTGGTAAAGACCGACAGCCTGCACCGCCGGCTGCTCAGCCCCGACCGCATCACCCTCGAAACCGACCCCGAATTGTTCATGTAACCCCGACCCCGCCATGCAAATCATCGACCTCAACTTCTTAGGCATCAACGCTACCGTCGCCGCCTTCCTATTGCCCACCGATGCGGGCTTAGCCCTCATAGAAACCGGGCCGCACTCCACTCTGCCTCAACTACAAGCCGCCATACAACAGGCCGGCTACCGGGCCGAAGACGTCCGCCACATCTTCCTGTCGCACATCCACCTCGACCATGCCGGCGCAGCCTGGTGGTTTGCGCAACAGGGCGCCACAATTTACGTCCACCCCAAAGGGCTGGCCCATTTGGCCGAACCCGGCAAACTCATGGCCTCCGCCCGGATGATCTATGGCGATGACATGGACCGGCTCTGGGGCCAAATGC
>CAYOTJ010000199.1:0-7007 GCA_964406855.1 uncultured Saprospiraceae bacterium | reverse complement strand
AAACAGTAAACAAAATACGCATAAGGCAAAGCATTGAATGAAGTGGGCGAAGAGCTATTCCAGCGCCCTGAGGAACAACAAGCCCGCAGCCGGATTGGTTGCGAGGGGCACATTGTATACATCGCACAGACGCATGAGCATGTTGACGTCTACTTCATGCGGGTGTTTCCCTAAAGGATCCCGAAAAAAAATCACCATATCTAACTGCCCTTCCACGATGCGCGCAGCAATCTGCGCATCGCCGCCCATAGGGCCGCTGGCCATTTTATTTACCTGAAGCCCCGCCCGCTCAAGGTGCGCGCCGGTAGTGCCGGTGGCTACTAATTGTATCTGTTTTTGGCGAAAGAGATCAAGATGGTCTTTGATGAAGCCTACCATGTCGGCTTTTTTGCCGTCGTGGGCAATGATTGCAATGGTCATTGAACTAACTGTTTGCTTGTAATGTTCCTTTGGCGGGCAAAATTCGCCCCTCGCAAAAGAAACAACAGCGTAAGCTGTTTTCGGCGGTAAAATTGTTCACTTTTTACGTTAAAACCAAAGTTTTATGAAAAAGCTACTACTGGTAAATGTACTGCTCGTTTTGGCAACGTTAGGCCTGCATGCCCAGATCCGCACGCCGGCGCCCAGCCCGAGCTGCGAATTAAAGCAGACGGTGGGCCTGACGGATGTAACCATCAACTACTCGCGTCCCAGCGCTAAAGGTCGGGTGATCTTCGGCGAAAATGGCGTAGTGCCTTATGGCGAAATGTGGCGCGCCGGCGCCAACTCAGCCACTAAGATTACCTTCGCCGATGCCGTAACCCTGGGAGACCAGAACGTAGCAGCCGGTTCGTATGCCATACTCATCAAGCCTATGGCCGCCGAGTGGAAGGTGATGTTCTACACCCATGAGGGCTCAAACTGGGGCAGCTACGTCGAGAAGACGCCCGTGGCAACGGTAACGGCGCCCGTGAAGACCCTGACCACGCCCGTAGAAACCTTCACCATTGGTGTCAATAACCTGGAAACGACAATGGCTACCCTCGATTTTTCGTGGGGAACAGTACTGGCAAGCGTGCCGGTTAAAGTAGAAGTGGACAAGCGCGTGATGGCCGACATCGACCGCGTAATGAGCGGCCCCTCGGCTGGCGACTATTTTGCCGCAGCTACTTATCTGCACGAATCTAAGCGCGACCTCAATCGCGCACTTGAGTACATCACTAAAGCTAACGCTATGGGTGAGCCCCGCTACTGGATGGTGCGCCGCGAAGCCCTCATCCTGGCCGATCTCGGCCGCAAAGCCGACGCCATCAAAGCGGCTACCCGCTCCAAGGAATTGGCCCAGACCGCAGGCGACGCCAACTACGTGCGCATGAACGAAGCTTCGATCCGCGAATGGCAAGGCCGTTAATCGATTGAGCGGACTCGTCCATTGAGCGAGGTTTTTCCATCCAATATACCGGGCCGGGAGATGTCATCTTCCGGCCCGGTATGTTATAGTTCTCCAAGTTGAGATGAGTGAAAAATGGACGCCGCTATTTTTCGGTCGGCAGCAAAAAACGCAGCCATAGCCTAAGAAATACCGGGGCTTTTTAACGCCGCTGGAAGGGAAAAGAGCTAATCAGGATTCATAAATCCTGGCTTGGAGAACGATAATTGTCGGCTGTTGGCTTTAACGCGGTAAAAAGTAGTGTTACTAATATTTTTTTACCCCCAATCTGTTTTTCAGCAAGCTGACTTTTGAGGTAATTTGGGCGCTTATTCTAACGTCAACTTAGCGTCAAAACCGTAGTATTCTATAGCGCTGATATAGCTCAGGTTGCCCCACTGGACTCTTACATCCTGCTTTTTTATTGGTGATATAATGTAATCTCCCGAAGCAAACTCCTTTAGCGCCGGTCCGGGTACATTGGCGATGTTGCTGCGGGTGGGGCCTTCAATGACAAGGGTCCTGCTTAGGTTGTTGGGGCCTGAAAAAAGCAACATCAGGCTTTCCTGCCCCGTCAACGGCTCAGGAAGCTGGATGGTGAAACCTTCCTTCAGGCTGGCGGCGCCTGTAATAATAAGGCTGTCAAGTGGACTCATTCGCATCGGAATGACAGTAAAATCAGCCTTATGCTCCTCCTTGAAGCTGAACCGAAGCGAGTCGGTCGGATAGGGTAGTTTGCGCCGGGTTTGGTAGCGCGGTCCGGCGCCCGGAATGTCGTCGTAGTCCATGCCACTGCCCAGAAAGGCTACGCCGGCCGGAAAACTTAAGGGTTGCTGGTCAGTAGAATCGCCTTGGTAAAAGGTGGCTTCAGCCAGCAGTGAGCGCTCGGGGGCGATATACCTGATGTAGCAACTGGCGCTAATCGCCGTCTGACCAGCCTCTTTGCCTGCCGACGAACAGGAGGCTGCCAGCAAAGTTATCAGGGGAAAGAAAACCAATAATCTGCCAAACATAAGCGAATAGATTTCGGCAAAGATAAACAGGTAGCTGAGCTTGTACAACCTTACTACCCCGCACCCGTTGCACGGGGGATGTCATCTGACAGACGAAAAAATGTTTTCTGCCCGCAGACAGGAAGCGAATAACTACCGAGCTTCGTATGCTATTTTGTATAAAGGTTGGTCGCTCTTAGGTCAGAAACCTGACTTTTTCCTTAAAATGATCTATATATTGTCCAACTAAGGCCTACATTTGTGAGCAATGATTAAGTAGGCCTCATCAGGGAAATGCCGGTTATCGGAATCATTTATTTGGTGAACCCCTACATATTCTTTAACATTGCGAACCTTTTGAGAAGTGGAATTGGTTTAAAACAGGATTTTATGAAACGATCTTTACTCTTCTTTTTCCTACTCCTGTTCGTGACAACAGCCGCTGTTGCCCAAACGTCGCTCGCCGGTAAGGTGGTTGACGAAGCCAGCAATGAACCGATTATCTTCGGTACAGTCGTGTTGTACAGAAACGGAGTGCTGAAGAGCGGCACAGAGACCGACTTCGACGGGAATTACAGCTTCTCCAACATTGACCCTGGTACTTACGATGTAGAATTCAGCTACACGGGCTACCAGACGCAACGCATTGCCGGCGTACAAGTGCTGGCAGGCAAGGCAGTCAAGCTGGATGCTAAAATCTCCCAGGGCGTTACCCTTGACATAGGCGTAACGGTTGTCGATTACAGAGTGCCGCTGATTCAGCAAGACAACACCACCCAGGGGGCGGTGCTTACCAGCGATCAGATTCGCAGCTTGCCTACGCGTAACATCAACGCTTTGGCTGCTACCAGCGCTGGTCTGGGCGCCTCCGACGAAGGGGCGGCCATTACGGTTCGGGGTTCCCGCTCCGACGCCACCAACTACTATGTGGATGGCGTTCGCGTATTGGGGAACTTAGTCCAGGAATCGGAAATCGACCAGTTGCAGGTAATTACCGGCGGTGTGGAAGCCCGCTATGGCGACGTTACCGGCGGTGTGATCTCCATTACGACCAAAGGCCCCTCCGATAAGTTCTCGGGCGGGGTAGAACTGGAGTCTTCACGCTTCCTCGACGCCTTCAACAACAACCTGGCGGGTTTTAACCTCAGCGGCCCCATCCTGCGCAATAAGCAGGGCGTGTCGGTGCTGGGCTTCCGCCTTTCAGGTCGTTATACTTACAATCAGGACGACGACCCCACAGCCGTACAGGTTTATCGCATTAAAGACGATAAATTGGCCGAGCTGGAAGCAAACCCTGTAATTCGCCGTTCAGGCAGCTTTTTTACAGCGGCCGAATTCCTGAATGCCGATGACGTGACCGCCAACGATGCCCGCCTGTTTGAAGATCGCACCCGAATCGACGTAAACGGCAAACTCGACGCTCGCCTCAGCAGCGCCATCGACATCTCCTTGTCGGGGGGCATCAGCACAGAAGAAGACCTCTTCACGCCCAACGAAAACAGCGCAACCTCTTCCAGTTGGCGACTGCTCAATGCCCACAACAACCCCACGCAGTACGATCAGGACTATCGCGTGAACTTCCGCTTCCGCCACCGCCTCGGCGGCGCCAGCTCAGGCTCGGGCGATGATCGCAAAGTGTCGACCATCCAAAACGCCAGTTATACCCTCCAATTGGGGTATGAGCACAGCGAAAGTGAAGTATACGACTCCCGCCATAAGTATAACTACTTTAACTACGGCCACGTAGCTCGCTTTGATACGGAATACATTCCTGTATTTGACGTTCAGGTCGACCCGCTTACCCAGCAGGTCTATCTTTCTCATGTCGACTACCGCGAAGTGCTGCGCAACTATACGCCGGCGGCTACCAATGCCATCCTGGCCAATTACAACAACGTATTGGGCATCACCAGCGATGAGCAGCTCAATGGCGATCAGGGCGCCTATGCCATACGCGGCGTAGGGGAAGATGCCATTACCATCGACAACTTCTACACCATCAACGGCCGTACCTTCGACGCCTTCCAAAGCGCCTGGGGTTTCCACACCAACGTAGGCTCGGTTTATGGCCTCGCCCGTCAGGATGCCGATGATGTGTACATCTTCAATGCCAACATGTCGTTCGACCTGCTGCCCGGCGGTTCTGAAAAAGGCCGCCATAGCATTCAGTTGGGCATCGCCTATGAAGGCCGTACCAACCGCCGCTATCAGGTAGTAAGCAACAACCAAAACAACCTCTGGCGCGCAGCTCGCCAAAACGCCAACAGCCACATTCAGGGCGTCGTTCCGGGCGTTTCCGATACCATCGGCTTTGTAGATGTCGTTACGCCGTTCTTTACGGGCCAGGCGCCTCTGCTGGAACTCCAGATCGCTCCGGGCGCCGATGCCTTGTTCTATCGCAACCTGCGCGAATCGTTGGGCATTCCTTTGACTGAGTTTGTCAATGTAGACGAACTTGATCCCAGCCAGTTGAGCATCGATATGTTCTCGGCTAAGGAACTCAACGACCAACGTATCCTCGACTACTATGGCTATGATTATATGGGGAATGCCTTCGACGGTACTTTCCTCGACTTTTTCACAGCCCGTGATCCGCTGACGGGGGTTCGTACCTTCCCCGTAGCGCCCAACCGTCCGATCTACGCTTCAGCCTTCATTCAGGATAAATTTACTTTCCGCGATATCATCTTCCGTCTCGGTGTGCGCGTCGACCGCTACGATGCCAATACCAAGGTGCTGAAAGATCCCTACTCGCTCTATGAAATCCAGGGCGCTGCCGAGTTCCATAACAGCATTGGCGGCGATCGCCCCGGCAACATCGGAGACGACTATAAGGTGTATACCACAGCACAGGACGGTACGGACGTACAGGCCTACCGCGATGGCAACAACTGGTACAAGGCCGACGGCACGCCCGTAAACGGTCCTCAGGAGATTGAAAACATCCGTACGGGTCTGGTATTCCCCAAGTACCGCAATGACGACGCCTATGATGGCAACTACATCAAGAGCGAAACGTTCAATGCGGATGATTCCTTCAAAGACTACGAAGTACAGTTCAACGTAATGCCCCGCCTGGCGTTCTCTTTCCCGATTTCGGAAGATGCCAACTTCTTTGCGCACTACGACGTACTGGTTCAGCGTCCGCCCAGCAATACCATTGCCACGGCGCTCGACTACTTCTACTTTGTAGAAAACAACAGCCAGATTGCCAACAACCCGGCTCTCCGCCCCGAGCGCACCGTCGACTATGAGGTGGGTTTCCAGCAACGGGTATCGGCCAGCTCGGCCATCAAAATCGCCGCTTACTATAAGGAGTTGCGCGACATGATCCAGTTGCGTACCTTCTTCCCGGTTCCGTTGGTAAACCAATACACGACCTACGACAATCAGGACTTCGGCACGGTTAAGGGTTTCTCCTTCCAGTACGACCTGCGTCGGACGGGCAATGTGACCCTGAATGCCAACTATACCCTGCAATTTGCAGATGGTACGGGCTCTGACCCCGAGTCGCAGCGCGGTCTTACCAACCGGGGCAACCTGCGTACCCTCTTTCCGCTCAACTTCGACGAACGTCACCGCATCAACCTCGTACTCGACTATCGTTACGGCAGCGGTAAGTCCTATAATGGGCCTACGTTGGGTGGTCTTGATCTCTTCGCCGATGCAGGCCTCAACCTTCAGGCAGTAGCCGTTTCAGGTCGCCCATATACCGCTAAACAAGTGGCCGAGGAGCTCGGTGGCGCGGGTACGGTAGGCTCGCTCAACGGCGCCCGCAAACCGTGGAACTTCACGCTCAACCTGCGCGTCGATAAAAACTTCAACCTCGGCGATAAGCTCGGCCTGAACGTTTATGTACGCGTATCTAACCTGCTCGATCGCCTGAACATCATCAATGTCTATCCGGTGACGGGTTCGGCTGAAGACGATGGCTTCCTGCGCTCGTTCTTTGGCCAACAGCAGCTGCAGTCTATCGCTACTTCGGGGCGTCTGGTAGAAAACTACCTGGCGTCTTACCAGTGGCGTATCCTTAACGATGATTACTTTAGCCTTCCGCGCCGTATATTCCTCGGCGCTATACTGGATTTCTAAAGTAATTGATGATCCCGCCGGGGTTACTGCTTCGGACAATAGCGTTTGACCAGTATACCCCGGTAGCGGTTCGGCCGGCTTGGCCGGCATCTTATTCTAACGAACTCAAAAAATTTTAAACATGCGTTTGCAACAATCATGGTGGGTAGTTTTGGTTGGCTTGCTGGCCACTACCTCGGCTTACGCGCACATCGACCCGAATAATACCGGGCAACGCCCCGGTACCCGTCCGGTGACCAACCAGGTCCGTTTTCGGGAGGCGTGCGACAATGCCGTAGCGCAGATTGACCAGGCCATCAACAACGTGCGCGCCCGTCTGACAACCGGCGGCGATGTTTGGTGGGATGGCAACGGTGGGCGCTACGTGGTGCCCAAGCCCCCTCCGGGCGTACCCGAAGTATCTTCGATCTATGCCGGCGCCGTTTGGATCGGCGGCAAAGACCCCGGAGGTGGATTGAAACTCGCCGCTCAAACTTTTGGTCGAAGCAGCGGTTCTTTCGACTTCTACCCCGGCC
>CAYOTJ010000198.1:0-7009 GCA_964406855.1 uncultured Saprospiraceae bacterium | reverse complement strand
GCCGGTAGCTACCCCTGCCGCAGAGGCCGCTCCGCCTCGCATTGAGGCGCTTTTTGAGCGACGCGAAGCCCGCGAGCTTTCGGAAAAATTAGGCGAACAACGCATCGACGACCTCACCAAGGCCATGGCCATCAACGATCGCCTGCTCTACGCCAACGACCTCTTTGGCAAAGACATGAAGGGCATGAACGAGATACTCGACAAGCTCAATCGCATGCGCAATATGGATGAAGCCAAGCCCCTGCTCGTATCCTTAGCCAGCCGCTACGACTGGCCCAATGAGGAGCGCGCCGATACCGCCCGCGCTTTTATCAAATTAGTAAGACGCAAATACCAATAAACCATGAAAAAGATTGGGGTATTTACTTCCGGCGGCGATGCTCCCGGTATGAACGCCTGCCTGCGCGCTGTTGTCCGCACAGCCCTGCACCACGGCCTTGAAGTAGTGGGCATCCGCCGAGGCTATCAGGGCCTCATCGAAGATGACATGTACGATATGCACGCCAACGATGTCAGCAACATCATCCAACTTGGCGGCACCATACTCCGCTCGGCACGCAGCGAGGAGTTTCGCACCCCCGAAGGCCGCCGCAAAGCCTACGACAACATCCAAAAACACGGCATCGAAGGCATTGTTGCCATCGGCGGCGACGGCACCTTCCACGGCGCGCTGGCCTTCACCGCCGAGTATCCCGACGTGCGCATGGTGGGCTGCCCCGGCACCATCGACAACGACCTCATCGGCACCGACTATACCATTGGCTACGATACGGCCATCAATACAGCCATGCAGGCCATCGACAACATCAAAGATACCGCCAATGCCCACGATCGCCTCTTCTTCGTGGAAGTGATGGGCCGCGACGCCGGCTTCATAGCCTTGCGCGCCGGCATCGCCACAGGCGCCGAAGCCGTATTGGTGCCCGAATTCAAAACCGACATCAACGAGCTCATCGACACCCTCGAACAGGGTTATGTGTCGAAGAAAAACAGCAGCATTGTCGTCGTAGCCGAAGGCGACGATATGGGCGGCGCCATAGAAATCGCCAACCAGGTAAAACAGCGCTTCCAACACTACGAAATCAAGATATCCATACTCGGCCACATCCAGCGGGGAGGCCGCCCCACCTGTATGGAGCGCTTCCGCGCCAGCCAAATGGGCTTAGCTGCCGTACAAGCACTCATGGAAGGCCATCGCAGCATCATGATCGGCATCGTGCATGGCGAAATCGCCCGCACCCCCTTTGACCAGGCCGTAAAACATCATCAGGAAATCAACCCAAGGCTATTGGAAATGGTTAAGATATTGTCATAGGCCTTCATGCAATACTAAACCATCCTACCATGAAACTCTCCCGGAGATTGTACTTAGCCATCTTCAGCCCCGTGTTGATGCTCGCCGTTATTTGGGCTGTTTTTTTAACAGAACATCTGCTGGCCGCCAATTGGGCCGATTATGGCGTCTTCCCTCGCCAACAGTCGGGGCTCAAGGGAGTGTTGTTTATGCCGCTGCTGCATGGCAGTTGGGGACACATCCTTTCCAATACCCCCCCCTTGGCAGCCCTTATGGCTATGCTCTGGTTTTTCTACCCCAGGGTGGCCGCACCGGCTTTTGTTATGGTTTACCTGCTGTCGGGCTTAGCCACCTGGACGTTCGCCCGCGCCGGCGTCTATCACATTGGCGCCAGCGGGGTCGTATATGGATTGGTAGCCTTCTTGTTCTGGAACGGCATCTTCCGGCGCAACCTCAAAGCCATCGTCATCGCTTTGGTGGTGCTATTTTATTATGGCGGCTTATTCATGGGTATAGTGCCCGGGCAGGCGGGCATATCCTGGGATGGCCACCTCATGGGCGCATTGGCGGGGGTAGTTGTAGCCTATGTTTTTCGCAACTACATCGAAAAAGACGAGCGCCCCCAGCCGGCAAGCTGGGAGTTGGAAGCCTCCGAGCCGCCACGCTCTTTTTTGCCGCCCGATGTTTTTGATAAGACCAAATCCGAGCGCGGAAGCTGGTAACTCCCCGCCCCGCCCCATGTCCTGTTTCTTATGAAAGTGCTCGTCGTTCGCTTTTCCTCCATCGGAGACATTGTGCTCACCAGCCCCGTAGTGCGCGCCCTCAAGCGTCAATTGGGCGCTGAAGTGCACTTTCTCAGCAAAAAAGCATTCAGCCCCGTGCTGGCGCACAACCCCTACATCGACAAAGTACACCTCATCAACAAGCAGATAGGCGAACTGATGCCCGCCCTGCGCGCCGAACGCTTCGACGCCGTCGTCGACCTCCACGGCAACCTCCGCAGCGCCCGGGTGAAGTGGGGGCTGTGGCCCGTGCCCCGCAATACCTTCCATAAACTCAACTGGCAAAAGCGACTCCTAACCCGCCTTAAAATCGACCTCATGCCTCCTGTGCACATCGTCGATCGGTACCTGGCGGCTGCCGCTTTTCTGGGCGTCGTCAACGACGGTCAGGGGCTCGACTACTTCATCAGCCCCGACGAAGAGGTCGTTCCCTCCGCTATTCACCCCCACTTGGCGCCAGGCCAATATACAGCCCTCGTCATAGGCGCAGCCCATGCCACTAAGCGCCTTCCCGAAGCCCGCCTCATCGAGCTCTGTCAGCGCCTCATCGGCCCCGTAGCCCTGTTGGGCGGCCCCGACGACGCGCTCATTAGCGCCCGCGTAGCTGCCGCAGCCGGCCCGCACGTAATCGACACCTGCGGCCAACTCAAACTCAACCAGTCGGCCTCCTTGGTGCGCCAGTCGGCCCGCGTCATCACCCACGATACCGGACTGATGCACATTGCCGCAGCCTTCCAAAAACCCATCTTCAGCATCTGGGGCAATACCACGCCTAAGTTTGGCATGTATCCCTACTACCCGCAAGACATACAGCGCAATACAAGCATAGAAGTGGCCAGTCTCGGCTGTCGCCCCTGCTCCCGCATCGGGTATGACGTCTGCCCTAAGGGCCATTTCCGCTGCATGAACAACCTCTCCTTCGACGCCATTCCAGCCCATATCCATCCAGATGTCAAAAAATTGTAACCTGTTTTGTCGGCCATCTGCCCCAAAAACGGGCGGTTTTGCGACCAATGCGGGTTAAAGAATTTATCTTTCGGATGCCTTTTCCAAAAAAGAACTATCTTTCGGCTCCGGCTTACAACTTTTGCCATTTATCTAAAAAACGCTAATCTATGAAGTTGAGCAGACTTTTACTCGCTGCTGGCCTGTTGTTCTCCATCAAAACCCTTAGTGGGCAGGACATTCACTATACGCTCTTTAATATGGCGCCGCTGACGCTCAACCCGGCACTGGCAGGAGCGTACGAAGGCACGGCCCGCATTGGCGGTATCTACCGCAACCAATGGTTCACAGTCACCGATCTGTCTACTCCTACCGTCTACCTCGACGCGCCCATCATTCGGGGCTTCCGCAAGCAGGACTGGGTAGGCGTAGGACTCAATATGTTTCAGGACAAGGCCGGCAGCCAGCGCCTCACCACCAATGGCCAGTTGCTTACGGCCTCGTATCACTTGTCGCTCGACAAGCGGTCGCGTAACATGCTCACCTTGGGCGCCCAGTATGGTCGCGTTTCGCGCAACATCAACTTCCGCAAAATCCTCAGCGAGGGCAATAACTTCAACAGCAACGTCAACGATATAGACTTTCCTAACAACGAGGAGCGCAGCGGCCAGTATACAGACGTAGGCGTAGGCCTCATGTTCCGCTCCAAATTTGAAGGCGGCGGCTCGCTGGAGTTGGGCGCGCGTATGTTGCACATTGGCGCCAGAGGGTTCGACAGCTTTTCCAGCGACACTATTAGCGGGCAGCAATTCCGCGAAGCCAACCTCGGCGCGCATGCCCGCGTCAACTTCCCCCTCAACGAAAAGTGGAGCGCAGAACCCACGGCATTCTGGCAAACTACGGCCGGCGGCGGCAATGAAATCCAGCTCCAGGCATGGGCCATTCACCACCTCAAAACCGACATCAACCTCCGCATGGGCCTCGGCTACCGCAATAGCGACGCCGCCAAGATACTCTTTGGCATCGACTACAAAGACCTGCGCGCCGCAGTGGCCTACGACCTCAACCTAAGCTCGGCCAATGCCATCACCAACTATCAGGGCGGTTTCGAGATCGCGGCTTACTACATCATCAAAATATACAAGAAGCCTGTCCTCAAACCGGCCATCTTGTGCCCGCGCCTGTAAGCGTACGCCCCCGGAGTTCGTGTGTATATGCTAATTTTTTCTTAAAATAGGCCCGCGCCATCAGAAAGCCGATACCGCGGGCGTTGAACAACGTCAAGATGTCATTGCTAAGTAAGCTTGGTATGAAAAAAATACTTCTCCTTCTTTTGTTGGCGGCATCCACCGCAGGCGCCTGGGCTCAGCCCATCGGCAAGTCGTCCTACGAAACGATGATCCAATTGGCCGAAGAAGCCCGGGCCAATAAAGATTACGTCAACGCCATCGAGCAGTACGAACTGGCCTACGCCGAGCGCGAAGACGCTACGCTCATTCCCATCATCGCCGAGTTGTACTACCTCGTCAGCGATTACGGCAAAGCCGAGCGCTTCCTCGAACGCGCCCTGCGCCGCGACAAAAACAAGACCCTCATATACCCCCGCTATATGCTGGGCCGCACCCTGAAGGTGAACGGCAAATACGACGAAGCCATCCCGGTATTGCAGGAGTTCCTCCAGCTTACCACCGACCCCACGCTCAAAGAGCTCGCCCAAAATGAAATTACCGGCGCAGAGCTGGCTCTTGCAGGCGCGGGCGGCGCCAAAGGCGTAACGGTTGCCCTCGTCGATCGCAACGTCAACTCGCCCTTCTCCGAGTACTCGCCCATGATGGCCGCCGACGGCAGCACCCTCTACTTCGCATCGGCCCCCGTAGAGGAAGTCATCACGATGGACGATGTGAACGACCCCGAAAAATTCGTGCGCGTCTTCAAAGCTACCCGCTCGGGCGACAATAAGTACGGAAAAGCCGAGCCCCTCGATGAAGGCATCAATCGCCCCGGTTTCCACAGCGCCAACGTATCGATCTCCCCCGACGGCCGCCGCATGTACTTCAACCGCATCGAGCTCCAGGGCAATACCCCCGGCACGGCTAAAATTTACCTCAGCGACCAAGGCGACGGCGCATGGAAAAGCGCCAACGAGGTGGTAGGCGTCAATGGCGAATGGCTGGCCCTGCACCCCGCTGTAGGCGAGCTCTTCGGCCAGGAAGTGCTCTTCTTCACCAGCAACATGGACGGCGGCCAAGGCGGCTTCGACATCTACTACGCCACCTATAAAGGCGACGGCGTATACGGCGACCCCGTCAACCTGGGCCCAAAAATCAATAGCCCCGGCGACGAAGCTACCCCCTGGTGGCACAACGGCACCCTCTACTACAGCTCTACCGGCCTGCCCACCATCGGCGGCTACGATGTCTTCTATTCGGTATGGGACGGAACCTCCTGGAGCGAGCCCGCCAACATGGGCGCCGCTTACAACTCCAGCGCCGACGACCTCTACTTCCGCATGGCCAAAGACGGCTACAGCGGTTTCTTTACCTCCAATCGCCCCGGCGGACGCGCCCTCAAAGGCGTAGGCAAAACCTGCTGCGAAGACATCTACAGCTTCAGCATCGCCCGCCTCTTCGCCGATCTGGTGGTAGGCACCTTCGATGCCGATAAGCGCCAGCCCCTCAAGGGCGCTACCGTTCAGGTCGTCGAAATGGTGGAAAACCGCCCCGGAGAAGGCCAGGACAAAACCGCGCCCAGCAGCAACCGCTTCGACTTTGGCCTCCAACTCGAAAAGCCGTACATGGTCATCGCCACCCACCCCAACTACTTCCCCGATACCATGCAGTTCAATACCGCCGGCCTGCGCGAAAGCAAAACCTTCGAGCATCGCTTCTTCCTGCGCCCCCGGCCCGTCGAACCCGATAGCATCGTCATCAACATCGAAGAGCCCATCGTGCTGGAAAACATCCTCTACGACTTCGACGATGATCGCATCCGCACCGACGCCGAGCCCGACCTCCAGGTGGTGCTGGGCATCATGCAGAAGTATCCCGACATACGCATTGAGCTGGGCTCCCATACCGACGCCCGCGGCAACGATACCTACAACCGCGACCTCAGTCAGCGCCGCGCTGAGTCGGCCCGCCGTTGGCTCGTGCGCAATGGCATCGCCCGCGAGCGCATCGAAGCCGTTGGCTATGGCGAAACCGTGCCCAAAAAGGTAACCGCCAAACAGGCCGCCGACAACAGCTTCCTCAAAGAGAGCGATATCCTCACCGAGGCCTACATCAACGCCCTCGCCACCGAGGAGCAGAAGGAAACCGCCCACCTGCTCAACCGGCGCACCGAGTTCAAAATCATTGAGGGCCGCACCAGCATTACCATTCCGCGCAAGGTGCTCCAGAAGCGCGAAACCACCCAGCCGGCCCAAAACCGCAACAGCCGCATCGGCGGCGGCCCGGTTGCCGCGCCTGAACTGCTGCCCACGCCCCTCCAGCAAAACCGCGACACCATCCACCACTATTCCTCGCTCTACCGCCAGCGCAACCTGCGCAACGTACCCATCATGCAATTCGACCGTCGCTTCGTCGACCTCGGCAAGGTGCGCAAAGGCGAAAAGCGAACCTTCACCTTCAAATTCGTCAACCGGGGCGATACCGACCTCCGCATCGACGTCATCTCCGCCTGCGATTGCACCACCACCGACTACGTCAAGCGCCCCTACAAACCGGGCGAGTCGGGCATCATCACCGTCACTTTCGACAGCGCCGAAAAAGACGAATCCGAAACCATCGACGTAGATATCTTCCTCCAAAACGAAGACCCCCGCGGCAATCCCATCATCGAGATGGTGAAATACAAATTTACGCTCCTGAAATAGAGCGCATCTTCCATAAGGCGGCGCCCCGCGCCTGCCTACCCCACATCCCGGACTGCGCAAGCGGCCCGGGATGTTTGTTTTCAGCCCGCCCCCTATGGGTTTTTAACCCTACGC
>CAYOTJ010000197.1:0-7032 GCA_964406855.1 uncultured Saprospiraceae bacterium | reverse complement strand
GTGTTAAGCCCTTAAGGTTTGTAATACTCCCCCCAAGGCGCTACAATCCGAAAATTTAATTGTCGAACACTGCAAAGCCGCTTCCCTCCGAGGCGGCTTTGCTACATCATGTCGTAACATGAAATCATTTAATTTAATTTTCTCCGCAAGCAACCGCTTCGGATCGCATCTTCTTTGGGTTATGGGCACGGCGGGCGCATTGGCCACGCTGGCGGGGTTGTATTTCAGCCAACCGACAACGGGTTATGCCGGGTTGTTGTCGGGTTCTTTTCAGGTAAGCGGCAGCGGCGACGCCCGCTACGTCATAGACATCACTACTCCTCCGGGCGCCAACGATATGCAGCCCAGCCTGTCGGTAGTATATGCAAGTTCGGCAGGAGAAGGACTGCTGGGCAATGGCTGGCGGCTGAATGGCCTGTCGGTGATCAATCGGGTGGCAGCCACCGAAGCCCAGGATGGATTTGTGGGATCGCTCAATTTTGATGAAAACGATCGCTTTGCGCTCGATGGAGGCCGCCTGATGAATACGCAGGGCGCCTACGGCGCCGACGGCTCTGTGTACCATACGGAAATGGAATCATGGACCCGGGTGATCGCGCATGGCGACACCTGCGGATCGGGACCCTGCTGGTTTGAGGTAACCGACAGAAACGGCGTAGTAAAGGAGTATGGCCGCACCGCTGATGCGCGCATTTACAGCACCAATGGCAAGGGCGTGCGGGTTTGGGCCCTCAACAAGATCGTCGATCTCAATGGCAACTACCTGACTGTAAGTTATCAGCAAACGCCGGACGACGGCGCCTACTACCCGGTAAGCATCGACTATTCGGGCAATAGCCGCACGGGCTACGCGCCTATGCGCCATGTTTATTTTGAATACCAGAACCGGCCGGATGTCATTACAATGGCATCCGGGGGCGGCGTTGTGCGCAATACCAAATTGCTCACAGAAATCCGGACAGCCGTGCAGGGCGCGCCCGTGCTTTCCTACCGGTTTAGCTATACCCAGAGCGCCTCTACGGCCAAGAGCCTGTTGTATCAGGTGCAGGAATGTGCCGCCAACGGCGGATGCCTGCCGCCGCTAACGCTAAAGTGGTCGGCGCTGACGCCCGGCCTTATCGATAGCGCCCGGCAAATGAACCTGCAAATGACCCAGGGGCAGCTCATCCCCTTAGACATCAACGGCGACGGCCTTATGGACTTAGCCAACATCAGGAAGCTCAAAACCACCGACAACTTCCCCACCATCATAGAATCATGGCTTTCCGACGGAAGCACCTACCTGCTCAGCGGAAGTTTGTCGTTTGCTAATACGGCGGGCGGCAACTTTTATGCCGCTGATTTTAATGCCGATGGCCGGCTCGACATCATCAAGTGCATCACCTCCGGTAAGCTGCAAACGCAGGTATTCCTGTCAACGGGGGAGAATTACAAAGCATCCGCCACCTACAACGGCCCTTCTTCGGGCATCTACTACGGGGCTTCCAACGAAGTGAACTTCAATCTCGGCGACGTAAATGGCGATAGCAAAGCCGACCTCATCTACGGCGTAGTCAAAGTATTCAATGGTTATTCCCAGGTGCAGGTTACCAACTTTATAGGCAATGACAGCCTGTTTAGCCCCCTGCCTACCCAAAGCTTCACCATCCAAACCCAGGTTGGCGGCAAACTCTATACCGGCGATTTTAACGCCGACAGCAAAACCGACCTGGCCTACGTAACTACCCAGCTCAATACCGCCAATGCCCTACAATCGGCCTTGCTCATCAACAACCTCGACAATCAATACGACCAGGAAAACATACAATCTTTTCCTTTTTACAAAGGTTCGGGCGGGCAGCTCATTCTGGGCGACATCAATGGCGATGGTAACACAGACATGGTCTATTCCTACCTCAAAGACAGCCTGTACCTCACTACCCTGCTCTCCGATGGCGGCGGCGCCTTGTTTTCATCCGAAAAAAACCATCTGCCCTACCCGGGGCAAGGGTGGATCATGCCCGAAGACATCAATGGCGACGGGCTCACCGATCTGGCTTACATCAACTCCTCCAATACCAGCCAGTTTCAATTTTATGTATACCCCTCCGACGGGTCGGGGTATAACCGTCAGGTTACCTTCACCGAATCGACGACCCCCGCTACTTACAATCCCATTCCCGTGGATATGAACGGGGATGCCCTCACAGACCTGCTTTATGTAAAAAGCATCGCCGGCAATACACCCCAATATACCTTTAGCCGCTTTATGGCCTCCGGCCCCTACCCCGACCTCCTTACAGGCATAGACAATGGCATAGGCGGCCTGATCAGCGTTGATTACAAACCCCTCACCGACACTTCGGTATACAAAAAAACCGTCGACGACACCCTCGTCTACCTCCGAAGTTTGCTGGCCGCCTATTCGGCCAACAGCGTCATCAACACCACCAATGGAAGCACATACACCCTGGGCTCTACCGGCAAAACCCCCACTCAGGGCGCTTATATCCCCACCGTAACCGTGCAATTTCCCAAATACTGTGTTGCGGCATACCGAAAGACGGCCGGCGGCAATCAAACACAGGGGCTAAGCTTTTTTTACGCCGGGGCCAAGGTGTCCCATGATGGCCGCGGATGGCTGGGCTTTGCCCAAAAGACGCTCATTGACTCCAGCCTTCAGGTAAAAGCCAAAAGCTATTTCCACCAGGGGTTTCCGCTTACCGGACAAATAGCCGTCAGTCAGGTGTTCGACCTTCAGGACAACCTGTACCGGCGCTATGGCGTAGCCTTTAAGGTGGTCGACTCTACCTATGCCGCTACCCAGGCCGCCACGGCCCAGGTGTTGCGCTCCTCCGTTCGCGTGGCCTACTACGACAAAGGCGCCTATGCCTACACCACTGGTCAGGATTTCCGCTACGACACCTATGGCAATACCACCCTTACCATCAATTATGGCGATATGGCCACGCCTGCTACCTGCATATATGGCATCAGTAAGTACCTCAACGATACCAACAACTGGCGCCTGGGGTACCTCACCCAGCAGCTTATGAGCAGCGACAGCTTAGGCTCCGACACCCTCTACCTCCAGGCCAACCAGTATGATCCCGCGACCTGCAACCTGTACAAACGCCAATACTGGGACGACAGCAACCAAACCTACATCGACAGCACCTTCTTTTACGATTCCTATGGAAACATCACTACCGCTGTGCTGCCCAATGGCGACTCTACCTTTTTGAGCTACGACCCCCTCTACCACAGCTTTCTCAGCCAGGTGGTCTCGCCCCGCAACCAATGGGGCAAGCGACTCAAAAGCCAGTACCGCTATGAGCCGGGGTTCGGATTGCTTACCACCAGCATCAATGCCAATGGCGACTCTACCGTCAATGTCTTCGACGCCCTGGGCCGCGACTCCCTCACCTACGCCCCCGACCCGGAGGGAAAGATGCTACTTACGGCTACAAACCATTACTTAGCCGCCTCTTCAGGAATAGGGTATCTGATGCAAAGCGCTATCCGGCTCGACTGGGATGGAAACAACTGGGACGCCGTCACTACCGCCTACAGCCCCTTCAACCAGGCCGTCAGGGTTACGAACAAAGGCCAAAACAATAAGCCCGTCTATACCGACATCCACTACAACAGCCGCAATAAAATTGTGGCTAAAAGCCTCCCCTACTACGAAGGCGACCAGACCTACTGGCATAAGATACAGTACGACCCCATGCAGCGGGTCATCGAGGTTACCGGCCCTAAAGGTTATACCGACAGCGTAAGCCTGCGGGTAGCCTATTCCGGCAAATCCGTCGAGATCACAGAAGCCGCAGGCACGCCCAATCAGGCGGTATCCAGTATGACCTACGACTTCTACAACGCCCAACGGTGCTATACCCGCCTCGTCAATAAAAATGGCGATACCACCCGCATAACCTACGACCTGATGGCCAACATGATTTTATTTGAGGACCCTCAAAACATCAAAACCAAAAACACCTACAACACACTCGGCAATACCATCAAAACAGAAGACGCCAGTATGGGCACGTTCTGGTACGCGCACGACTATGCCAAAGGTTACGCCCAGGTGATTAACAGCCTTCAGGATACCACCAAGTTATGGTTTGACGGCATGAATCGCCTCATCCAGCAGGAGTTTCAGGATGGTACGGCCTTCAGCCTGGAGTACGACCTGCCCCAGAATCGGGCTTCCCAGGGCGCGCTCTCGAAAGTATACTGGAATGCCGACAGCTACTACAACTACAATTACGACCGTACCGGCCAGATCGCCTCCACGGATATGAGCTACGAAGGCGTTGTATTCCGGGAGGAAAACAGCTATAACCCCGACGGAAGCCCCGCCCGGCACATCCTGCCCGACTCCTCCGTCGTGGCATACGCCTATTCCGGCCAAAGCCTGCTGCAAAGCATACAGATGATGGATGCCCGATCGGCCGACAAGGCCTTCAAAACGTATGCCTCTTTTACTGAGTTCGACGCCTCCGATAACGTCCTCCAGGCTCAGTACGGCAACAACACCCAAACCCGGTTCACCTATTTCCCCTCCGGGCGCATCAACACCCAGCAGGTATCCAACAGCCAGGGAAATTTCATCGACGACAGCTACCACTGGAACTATGTAGGCATGCTCGACTCCATCATCGACGGCAGCCAGGCCGGCGACTTATCGCAGTTTTTCCAGTACGATCCGGCTCAGCGGCTGCTCAATGCCCGAGGCCTCTACGGCTTCCGACAGTACGGCTACGATGCCTCCGGAAACCTCAAAACCAAAGACGGCATCCAGTATACCTACAAAGGCTTCCAGGCTACTACGGGCATACTCAACCAGGATACCGTCTTCAGCGCCGCCTATGATGCCGTGGGGAATATGACCCAAAAGCGCCAGATCGCCGACGGAGATACCAGCCTCTACCAGTATCGGTACAATGCCCAAAACCTGCTCAAATTGGTGATCAGGAACGCCGACACCCTCTACCAGTTTGTTTATGACTACCAGGGGCGGCGCGTAGCCAAAATTGACCGAAAACAAGCCATCCTCAGTTTGTACGTCAGCGAAAACTACGAAGTGACCTATTACCCCGACAGCACCCTCGCCACCAAATACCTGCACACCACCGACGGGCTCATTGCCTCCATTACGCATTCCGACAGCCCGGCGCCGGCCACGGCTAAGGTTACAGGCGGCATACCCACCACCGGCGTGCTGTACTTCCACCAAAACAACATCAACAGCACGCTCTACGTGACCGATGCCCAGGGGCGGCCCGTCTCCAGAATGGTCTATACGCCCTACGGCTCTACCTACCAGCAATCGGCGGGCGGCGCCGACCATTTCCGGTACAAATTTGCCGGCAAAGAGCTCGACGAGGCCGATGGGCTGTACTATTTCAATGCCCGCTACTACGACCCCTCCATAGGCCGGTTTACCACCGCCGATACCGAACTGGGCGGGCTCGCCTTCAAGACCGACGTACTCAACCGGTATGCCTACACCCTCAACAACCCCGTAGTATACTCCGACCCCTCGGGCCATAGCGCCGTCGGCGAGGCCATACTCGATGTAGCCGTTATTGGCTTCACCTTAGCCGCAGAGGTAGCGCTGGACGTCGTTACAGCCGGCGCAGCCATACCCGAAGAGCTGGCCGTAGATGCCGGCATAGCCGCCGCCGAAGTAACCGCCGACGTAACCGCCGACGCCCTCGTAGACGCCGGCATAGACGCCACTACCGACGCCCTCGCCGACCTGGGCACAGAGTCGATGGAAGACACCTTCTTCGACATCCTCGGCGAAGGCTCAGAAGAAAGCTCCACCGGCGACGCTACCAGCCGCATCGAATTTAACTTCACCCAGGAAAGCTGTATGTGCTTCACTGCCGACACCCGGGTACAAACCACTGCCGGCCCTATGCGCATCGCCGATATCCACATCGGCGATACCCTCTTGGCCTACAACGAACGCACCGGCCAAACCGGCCCCCACCGCGTGAGGATGCTATACGAGCGCGCTACCGACACCCTGCTGCTCATCACAACATCCACCGGGGAGGTCATCCAAACCACCCCCAACCACCCCTTCTACAGCGCAGCGCGGTGGACGCCCGCCGGCCAACTCAAAACCGGCGACAAGCTCGCCGACGCCAACGGGCAGCCCATCGAAATACGCCGCATCAGCCGGCAAATCGGCTCGTTCCGGGTGTACAACCTCGAAGTGACCCAGGCCCACACCTACTACGCCGGCAGAAGCAACATACTGGTACACAACGGCAAAGGAACATGCGGCATGATCACCCGAGGCAAACGCGAACGAATGCTGAAATTCGGCATCAATACCGACAACATCCTCGCCGGTAAGCGCATGCGTCGCCCGCCCATCCGCTACGGGCATGGCATCACCCGATACGGCAAGCTCTACCCCGGCCGACCTTACAAGCGGTTTGTCGACTTTGGCAGTCGCGTGCAAAAGCAAGTCAGGATCGAGTTTACCGGCAACCTCAACCGCGATTTCCGCCTCGCCGATGAAGAAGCCAACATCAGCGCTTCTTATCGAAAAAGCTCGAAAACCACCTGGCACCACCACACCGACGTGCAGCCAGGCTCCGATGGCCGATACTACGGCACCATGCAGCTCGTAGATCAGCAAACCCATCGCGAAAACCCGCACTACGGCGGCGAGTACCTCTACCGCAAAATGACGGGCGGCGGCTATGGCCGATAACAGCCCATTGGCGCCCCCGGTTGGATACAGATAGCTTAACGGGCAGAAGTCGCTTGCGGCTTCTGTCCGTTTTGTTTTTGGGGGGCTGTCGGGGCGGCCCGGTAAGCCGGTTGCGTAGCTGTGCGTTTATGCCAGGGCCGCCCCGCCACCGCGTCGTCCGCTCTTATACCTCCCTTAGGGTCGGTATACCGCTTCCACCGCTGCCCCGGGCAACCGCCTCCGCCTGGCCGCCTGCCCTTGTCCGGTTGTGAGCTTTGTGTTTATAGTTCTCCAAGTCAGGATGAGTGAAAAATGGACGCCGCTATTTTTTCGGC
>CAYOTJ010000196.1:6586-7052 GCA_964406855.1 uncultured Saprospiraceae bacterium | reverse complement strand
CTGGGGGTAGCCTATTTTGCAGGAGAGATAGCTCTCATCGTCGCATTGGCAGGCTATGAGCTCAAAACAGCCCATGCGCTTTGATTTTTTTGGGGGGCTGTCGGGCCGGCCCCGAGGCCAATACCCCCGGATAACGGTTGCTGTAGGGGCCGGCCCGCCACCGGGTCGTCCGCTCTTATGGCCGCTCCCTTAGGGGTCGCAGCCATACCGCTTCCACCCCTGCCCCGGGGCGCCTGTCTCCTCAAGCCGCAAGGCGACCATGAGCAGCCCGCTCCGTTATGCCTCTCCAAGTCAAGATTCATAAATCCTGACTTGGAAATCTCAACCTGGCGTCGATCCGAATAGGCATTGAGACCCGGTTCTGAGGCTCAAAACAAGGCCGTCACCTGCGCCCGCCCTACGTGTACGGGGCGGGCGCTACCGGTGCGCCTGCCGTCATAGCTGAGCGTGAGTTGCAGGTATCGGC
>CAYOTJ010000196.1:0-6576 GCA_964406855.1 uncultured Saprospiraceae bacterium | reverse complement strand
GGTGGCTGTCAGATTCCACAGCCAGTTGGCGCCGGGTTGCAAACCGTTAAGCAGCGCAAAACCCACCGGCGAGCGGGGGTCGCCCTCCAGATCAATCTGCACCCAACTCAGGCTGGCGCGCAGCCAGCGCTGATAGGCCGCTTCGGCATTCAGCTCGTGGCGCCCCATGTATTCGGCAGTAGCTAAGCCGTTGCGCTCCTGTTGCCAGGTATAGCGCCCGCCTACCCGGAAATCGGCCCCCGGCTGGTAAGTCAGTTCGGGCCCCAGCTTCAGGAAGCCCAGTTGGTAGTCTTTGTTGTCAAAAAACTCCGAGTCGGCAGCCCGCTGCCCCCAGCCGATAGCCGCCCTGCTGCTGAGGGTCTGATTGAGGTTGTAGCGCAGCCGCAGGGTATATTCCGTGCGGCGCTGGCTCTCAAAGCCGGTGGTTTGCACCAATCGCCGCCGCTGGTCGGTTTGCTCCAACTGAACGTCGAAGCGGGGATGGCGCCTGTTGAAAAACAGCGCATGGCGGAGGCTGGCATTGATGGAAGTAAGGGCGCTGTCGGGCAGGCTCCATTGCAGGGGGTTCCAGGCTTGCACCGCCGGCGACGACTGGGTTTTGCGGTTCACCGTCAGGCTCGATTGCAGCGAGAAGCGGGCTAATTGCTTACGCCATCCCTTGGCCTGTCGCCATAGCCGCTCGGGGTCCAATTGCAGGCTTTGGTTGAGCGATACATTGTCGGTGCGAATGAAGTCGTCGGTAAAAAGAGTGATGCGCACATGGTCGGCTAAGTCCGGAAAAGGGCTCAGCTCCATCTCATTGGGTTGTATTTTCCCATCGTTGTTGTAGAGGCTGTCGAGCCAGATGTACTGCCCCTGGCCGGCGCCTACAAACAGGTATATCAATTCTACACGGGGTTCCTGGCCGGCGCCAATTTCATAGGTGGTATTGGTGCGCACGGCCCCCTTCCAAGCTTGCCAATTCAGGTCGAGCCGCCCCAAAAAAGTTTCGCCGGGCTGCTGGGCTGCGGCTAAGGTGTCGGGCACTTCCAGCCTGCGGTAAGTGAATACGCCTCCGAGCTGAAGGTCGGGCGAAAAGGCCCACTGCCCGTTGAGCTCGCCCTCGGTAGCGCGGGGGCCGGCGGTGAAGTTGTCGCCCCGGGGCAGCAGGTCGAGCCGCCGACGCCAACTGGCGCTGAGCTGGCGCCCATTGGCAACCGGGCTGGCCAATGTAGCCACATAGCGGCGGTAGTAGAAGCTGCTGCGCTCAAGGGTATCGACGGCCAGCGGCTGGCGCTCGCTGCGCTCGGCCTCGAAGGCAAAGTCGGTTTGCCAGCCGCCTGCCTTTTTCCGGTTTCGCCCCGGCGGGGCCGAGGGGCGCCAAAAGCGGGTGGGGCGAGTAGCTTCGGGGGCGGCGGCCCAGCCCGTCTGGGCCGCCGCCCGCCAGCCGTTGCGGTCGAGGCGGGCATCGGCATGGTGGCGCCAGCCGCTGTAATCGCCCAGCCGCTGAAAGGTCGAAGCCCGGTAGGCATAGCGCCCCCAGCCGGGGTGTTGCAAGCTGAGCTCGGCGGCGGCCAGATGCTCTTCGGCAGGAGCCGTAGCGCCTATGCCCAGCACCGAAGCTAAGTTCCAGTCGCGCAGAAACTCCGGCGACCGGTAGGGGTTTACGGGCTGAAAGTGGCGGTGTACCCACTCGTAGCCTACGTTCAGATTGGCCTTCCAGCCTGTGCTGTCGGGCCCCAAGGCGCGCGCTAAGCTATAGTCGAAGCGGGCGGCATAGCCTTGATCGTCGGCCTCGCCCAGGGTACTGAAGCGATTGAGATCCTGGTCAGACAGGGCCGCTTCCACCCGCAACCGCCCGCCTCGGCCTTCGTACTCGGCGCCGGCAGTGAAGAGGCGCTGCTGAGTGGGCGCAGCCAGGCGTAGCACGGGTTCGTAGCTGCCTGTGGGCAGGCAGGTAGCCGGGTCGGGCGGCGTCCATCGGTATACGCGTTCATTGGCGGCCTGATTGGGGTCGGGTTGGTAGTGGCCCTGGCCCTCGCCCACAAAGGTAAAGGTAGCCACGTAGCGCCCCAGCTCGGGGTCGGCGGTATAGCTCAGGTAGCGAACTACGGTATCCCGTCCGCCGCAGTTGAGGGTGGTGTCTATCCAGGCATAGGTGGCGCGCTGGGAAGCTAAGCCCTGGAGGGTGTCTACGCCCGGACTCAGCAAACCGGCGGCATCGTCGCCGGCATCGCGCAGGAAAGCGCGTTGTGCGGGCGTGAGGCGCAGGTCGCCTGTGGCCGTCTTGCTGTCCTGCTGGCTGTAGAGGTTGCCATACAGGCGCCAGCCGCCATAGCGGTACTCGGTATTGATGGCATAGAGCGAACGCAGGTAGCGCTGGTCGGCATACTCGTACTCTACGGTGATGCGGCTATCTTTGGTGATGAGGCGCCGCGGCATAAAAGTGAGCTCGCCCTGGTTGTAATCGATGATGTAGTCGCGGTCGCGACCGCGTTCCAGCAGGCGGCCATCGAGAAATACGCGCTCGGTGCCCGACAGCACAATCACATAGCGCTCCCCATTGGCGCCGGCCAATTTGTAGGGCCCTTGGTTGCCTTCGATGGGGGTTAGCTGCCGCCGCGTAAACTGCCCGCGCGCAATGGCCACGCTGGCCTGGGTTTGCAACTCGCCTTCGCCTCCATGCCGGATGGGGGTGCGCAGGGTGGCGCCTTCCAATTTTTTGAAATACTGCATAAAATAACCGTTGGGTTGGCGCAGCTCGTAGTCGCCGGCGATGAGCTGGGTTCGGTTGCGCTCCAACTGGATGAAGATGCGGTCGAACTCCCGCAATTGCTGGGTGTTGCCCTCGGCTTGTATGGGCAGGTTTTCGTCGGTAATGGCCGCCGCGACGCGGATGCCGTCGCCGAGCTCGCCATTCATTTGCAGGTTGAAGCTGGAGTTGAGCACGAGGTCCTGGCGGTTGCCAAAGGAGATGCCTCTTGAGAAGGCCCCCTGATAGTCGAGGCCCCGCTGACCGGTAAGGCGGCCGTCGGCGGCGTAGGGGTCGTAGCTGCTGACGAGGATGCCGTCGGGGGTGCGCAGGGCGCGGCTGGCGTCTACTACAAAAGCTTCGTCGTAGAGGTTGAAGGGCAGCACCCGGTATACGGCCAGCACGCTATCGGCAGGCGCCGGGGAGCGCCAGTAGAGGCGGTTATCGCGCTGGCGATAATAAGCGGTATCGAGCAGGGCGCCGCCCGGCAGGCGCAAATGGAGAGAGCCCGGCGCTAAACTCAGGGAGTCGATGAGGCAACTGTCGGCAGCCGTATACAGCCAGCGGCTGCGCAGGCTGCTCCATGCCGGCTGCTGCGCTGCTGCGGCAGTGGCCAATAACAGGGCGCACAGCGCCCATGCGCTCCGGCTGCATCGTTTTCTCCATGGGTAGTTTGTCATACCATGCTGCGGCCGTCGTGCTGCGGCCATCTCTGCTTAACCGGCGCGTACTGCTGTCCGGCTGTTGTTGGTTGTATAATGCCAAAGCAAGGGGGTAGATTGCAGGCGCATAAAATTTTATCGGCTAACCAACGACATACGGGCTGTTTTGCGTTATGATGTTATGCGCATGGCGTTATGGGTTTGTGCTCCGTTTTGCGCACTTTTTATAGTTTGCGTCGGCAAGATTTGTATACAGACTGTTGTGTCTACTTAGGCAGCTCTGTGCGCACAACTTGCCTGAGCGCAGTTTAAATAAATATCGCTATGCGCCAATTTTTACTCGCAGCCGTATGGGTTGCACTCCTGCTGGCCGGCTGCAACTGCCCGCCCGATGAAAAAACCGACGCCATCAATCTCACGCCCGAGGCCCGGGCCTTCACGGTTTATACCGGTAGCGAAACCTTAGAGTTTGCCGCCCCCGACGGCGCCACCCTGCGCTTTACGGCGCCCCGGGGCGAAGAAATTGGCGAAGACCGCCTCTGTACCCGCACCATTTGTACGGAAGCCAAATTGGGCAGCCCTTCCTCTTGCGAATATACGGGGGCCGAGAGCCGACGCTATACATTTTTTACGGCCGATAACAACGCCGTACTTGACGTGCTGATCTATACCGGCCAAAAGGAACGCAACAGCACCGACTGGTATGATGCCGTTCAAGTGAGTTTCTCCTCGGGCACGCCCAGCACGGCGGCCCACCACATCGTCCGGCAGCGCTTTAGCGGCGAGTTGGACCAGAGTAAGTTAGGCATCACGGCTTTTTTTCAGCCCCTTGATTCGGTTGTAGTGGGCGGCGCCACCCTGCGCAATGTGCTGCGCCATCAGGAGGGCAGCTTAGCGGTATTCCTGGAACCCAACAAAGGCGTAGTAGCGCTGCGCGCCAATGGCAAAGACTGGTTGCTGCGCGAGTAGCGCCGCTAATATTTAGCCGTCCGGAGGATGTGCTCTATCTTTTGCATATCGTTGCGCTTGTCTTGGCCCGGCGCATGCAGGAAGCCGTCGATGAAGAGCAGGTCTTTGTGCTTGGGGTTGTACATGAGGTAGCTCACAAAGGCGCCGCCCATGAAGTCGTTGACGATCTCCCAGATGCCATGAGCCTGTATGGCATAATTGCCATTAAGGTTGATTTGCTCGACGTATAGGGGCAGATCCCAGTCGTTGACGCGCATATAGGTGTTGGGCAAAGTGGAAGAGATATAGCGGCGGCCTAAGCTGTCGCGGATGGCCTTGATGCCCTCGCGACTCAATTGTTTTTGATCGCGGTAGGGCACTTTGTGGATCATGATGTTGTGGCTGGCTTCTGAGGTTTCCATGCGCAGCCATACGAAGTCGGGCTCGGCCACGGCCCGCACATAGTCGCGGGGGATGCGCATAGTTACGCCCATGGTAGCCCTTAGTTCTTCCTGAAGGCCGCTGTTTTCGCCATTAAAAAAAGCCGTAGCGGCGATGCGCTCCTGGTCGGCATCGTTGATGCGCTTGCGCACGGCCGGGAAGCTGGCGATGAGGTTTTGGATGAGGCTGGCATCGTCGTAGGCGTACATGTATACTAATAGCTGGCCCTTGGCCCACTTATCGCGGCCGGCGGTAGTGCCATAGCCGGGTTGCTGGCGTATGGCCTGAAGCTTTTCGGCATCGATGTCCTCGCGGATGATGCCGTTGGTGGTTGAGTTTTCATCGCTCAGGTTGCCCAATACGATATAGGTGCGCAATTCCCGCTTGATGGGGAACATGGCCAAATGTTCGGGCGTAACGTGATCGAGGTCGAAGATGGGTTCGGGCTGCGGCAAAATGAGGTAAGCAGAGCTGTAATAAAAGCGGAGGCTATCGCCCACGGGGCCATTCCAGAGGGTGCTGTCGCAGATCACCGTCACCTGGTTGATGCGGCCGTAGGCGGTAGGCGTAGGCGCCAGGCTGTGCTTTACATCTGAACTACAGGCGCCCAACAGCAGCAGTATGGCCCACATAAAAACAAATCGAAAGGTATGCTTCCCGTTATTTAGCATGGCAGTATTTTTTGGCCCCGGAGGGGCATACGCGCTGTAAAGATGAGGAATCCCGCCGTTTTGGCGTAGCATTGGCAAAAGTTTGTGGAATTATCGGGCCCGTCTGCCCTTTTCCGGTTGTGCGCGCTTTGGTACTTGTTCCACAGGGCGGATCGGCCCCTGCGCGCAGCGCCGGTATGCGCCCGGGGCAGGGGTGGAAGCGGTATGGGCGCTCCCCTTCTCAAGGGAGCGCCCATAATAGCGGACGACCCGGTGGCGCGGCGGGGGCGGGGTGAACGCCAAACCGGGCATTTGCGCCATACCGCCCCTGCCGCGACAGCCCCCCAAAAAAACCTTGTGCGAGGTTGCCGGCGCGCCAGAAAGAGCGGGGTACGGGATCAGGATCGGTAGGGGAATCGGCGGGCGAGTTTTCGGGCGATGCGGCGCACGATTTCGCTATGGCTGGTGTTCCAGTCGGTATCGCGGTTGATTTCGGTGTTCCAGACCGAGGCGCCGGAGCGGCCGTCGATGATGGAGGCGGAGGCCAGCACAACGCTGGTGCGGTCGTTGGGGATGATCCACCAGGGGCCGTTGCTGAAGAGGAAGATGACGGATCGCGCCAGGTTGAGGCCGAAGCTTTCGAGGTTGGTGAGGAACCACTCTTTGCGGACGGTGGCGCGCACGACGGCGTCGACGCCCAGTACTTCGGCCAGCTCGGAGGGCGGCATGTTCCAGGATTCGCGGATGCCGATGCCTGCTTTTTCGAGTTTGGCGTTGGTTTCGGCGTAGTGTTGGATGTTAACTTTTACGTTTTGTTCGGGGCGACCGGTTTGGCGGCTTATGTGGTCAAAGAGCGCCATCTGGAAAGCGCGGCTTTCGTTTTCTTCGATGGCCTCTACCATTTCGGGAGTAAGGTCGGAGGGGATGCGGCCGGTGGTGACGGTTTCGGCGGGCAGCACGGCGACGGTATGGTGCTGGCCGGAGAGGTCGTTGTAGGCGCCGGTCTGGTAAAACTGGCGGCTGCACGACAGGGCCAGCATAGCGGGCAGTACGAACAGGAATATGCGTTTCATAACGGGTTCCGATTTTGAAGTTATTAAATGAGGATGCATTTTTGTTCCTTTGTGTATTCGATGAGCTTATA
>CAYOTJ010000195.1:0-7056 GCA_964406855.1 uncultured Saprospiraceae bacterium | reverse complement strand
CGGCAATCTCGCGCCGCCAGCGGGTGCGTCGGCTATCGACGTGTTGCGCGCCTTTGCCATCCTGATGATGTTGCAGGGTCACTTTGTAGACACTACCCTGGCGGTTGAATTCCGCAATCCGGATAGTTGGGTTTATAGCCTTTGGCATTTTATGCGGGGCCTTACGGCGCCGGTATTTTTCACAACTACAGGCTTGGTATTTGTGTACCTGCTGCTGAAAGACGGCCGGCCGTTGTCGGAGAATAAGCGGGTGAAGAAGGGCATCCGGCGGGGTATTTTCTTAGTGTTTCTGGGATACGCGCTGAAGATGAATTTATTGGCCATTTTATTTGGGCACTTTTACGCCTGGTATTTTACGATTGATGTGTTGCATTGCATTGGGTTGGCGCTGCTGGCGCTGATTGGGTTTTATGCCCTTCACCGGGCTACGGGCTTTCCGTTTTGGCTGATGTTGCTGCCTGCGGGGGCGTTGATTTTCCTGTTGGAGCCCACGATGCTGGCCTACGACTGGTCGGGTTGGCCCAAATGGTTAGCCAACTTTTTTACGCAGGAAAACGGTTCGGTATTCACCATTATCCCCTGGATGGGATATACGCTCATTGGCGGGGTGTTGGGCTATGTGTTGCATTATCGGCCGCGGCTGGCGTTCCGGCACTGGTTTCCGGCGGCTCTTGCGCTGCTGGGCTATGCCGTCAGCGAAGGCTCGCACGATGCGCTGGTGTTTATGGACAACCTCACGGGCTGGCGCAATTTTCAGGCGGTGGCCGACTCCAATGGCTATTTCTGGCGATTGGGTCATGTGCTTATTGCCGTTTCGGTGTTTATGTGGGTGATCGGGCGTTTTGAGCGGGTGCCTAAGCTGATTACGAGTATTGGCAGCGAGACGCTCACCATTTACGCCGTACATTATGTAGTGTTGTTTGGCACCTGGCTGGGTGTGGGCATTTTTACCTTTTTTGATCACAACCTGGGGCCTTGGGGCAGCGGGTTGGGCGCTTTGGCCTTTGTGAGCGCCTTTGTGGTAATGATCTACTACATTGAGCCCATCCGGGCATTTTTATACCCCCGCCTCGATGCGGCCAAAATGTATGTGCAGCGCAGGCTGCGCATCTTTCTTTGGCGGCTGATCACGCGGCGGATACCGGCCGTGCTACAGGCTACGGGGCAGTATCGGCCCGATCGGCGCGTGGTACGCTGGCTGGCGGCGGCGCGTTATCTGTTTTAGATGCCGCAAATTCGGGCTTTGGCCGATGGAGGCCAAAGCCCGAATTTTTTTTCAGGCGAATACTTCCAATTCGGCTTTTATAAGGTCTGTGCGCTCCCACTGAGGGAAGTGGCCGCAGGCGGGGAGTAGGTGTACTTCGCCCCTAGGCAGCCGCATGGCGCCGGCCTGGGCCACCTGAGCTACGGTAAGGGTGGGGTGTAGCCATCGATTGGGGATGAGCTGATCGTCGCGGCCAAAAAATACCAGCGCCGGCTGCCGGATGTCGGGCATCAAATTGTATACAGGTTCTGATAGCATGGCGCGCACGCACTGGGCTACCATGCGGCAGAAGTAGCGGTAAGCCTGAGTATGACTACGCAGGAGCAGGCGATCTTCAATCATAAATTCCGCATCTTTGGGAAAGCGGAAGAAGTTGAGGTGGAAGTTGTAGACGATCTGGCCTGTGGGGAGATTTTCCAGTAAGGCCAGGTCGTACACGCGCTCGAACCAAAGGCGGTCGGCGGGCTGAAATTGTTCGAAGCCGGCTGGCGCCAGCAGCACTAATTTATCCACGAGGCCTGGTCGGCGGTGTGCGAGGTGCAGCGCTATCTGCCCGCCCATACTATGGCCTACAGCCGTGACGCCGCGCAGATCCAGCGCTTCCAGAAAGGCGGCGATTGCATCGGCGAAAAAGGCCATACTAAATGGGTATTCCTTCTGGCTCGACTTGCCGTAGCCGGGCAGGTCTATGGCTATACAGCGGTAGCGGCTGCGCAGTGCGGCAATCATCTTGGCGAACGACTTGAGGTTAGTGCCCAAACCGTGGATCATGAGCAGGGTTTCGGCAGTGCCGGGGCCTTCATCGATGTAGGCCAGCTCAAGCGCGCCGCCTGCCAGCATCTGTTTGCGCACCTCATAAGGGTAATGCCATTGCTGCATAAGGGGATCAATGTTCTGCTTTTAAGCGCCAGGCCAAGGCTACGGCCACTAAGCTCATGCCTATAGCTAAATAGCCCACGTAGGCGTAGTTGCCCAATGAACCATCGGGGTTTTCTACTACAATCAGCCCGGCGATAAAGGAGCTGAGCGCTAAGGCCATTTCATTGACCGACTGGCGCAGGCTCATGAAGCTGCCCCGGTTTTCGGCTTTTACCACGGCTGTGCTCATGGCGGTGGCGGGCACATTGCGGCCGCTGGCTACCACAAAAAAAGAAGAAGTAGCCACCAAGGCCAGCGCTATCGACACTGGCGGCAGGTGGGTGATGGCAAATATGGAAAACAAAGCAAAAAAGCTGGCTACGGTGAAGACCAGGGCGTGCCCAAACTGGTCGGCCAGCCGGCCGAAGATGGGCAGCACCACTACCGTCATCAGTCCGCCCAAGGTATAGATATAGCCTACTTCGTGATCGCTGAAGCCTACATTGCGCTGCATATAGGGCGCAATGAAGGGGATAATGGTAAAATGCCCCAGCATGAGGGTAAGGGTGAAAATGAGGGCCATGCGTTGGTTGGCGTCGCGCAGAATCAGCGCAAGTGCGCCCAAGGGGGTGGGCCGGTCGGCGGCTTCATTGGGGCGGTCGAGGTGGGCGCGCAGCGGCGGCAGTACAAAAAAAGCCAGCACTAAAAAGGCGGCCGACAACCCGGCTACGGCTAAAAAAGGAGAATTCCAACCCCATTTGGCGGCGAGAAATATGCCGGCAGGTACTCCGGCTATAGAGGCTACCGAAAAGGCCGTCATGACAAAGCCTACCGCTTGGCCGCGTCGTTCGAGGGGGATGGCATCGCCTACGATGGCTAATATGAGGGCGCCCAAAGTGCCGCCAAAGGCGCCGGTAAGCCCGCGGGTAGCCAGAAACAAGCCATAGGTGGGCGCAAAAGCGCAAGCCAATGTACCCAGTGTAAAGCCTATGTACAATACCAATAGCGCCTTGCGCCGATCAAATCGATCGATGAACATGGCGCTGAACACATTGGCTAAAAAAGCGCAAAAGGCGTATGCGCTTACAATGATGCTAAACTGCTGCGGGCTGATGCGGAACTCCCGCATAAACTGCGATCCCAGCGGCATAATGATCATAAAGTCGACGATATGGGTAAACTGCACTACCGCCAGGATCAGCAAAAGTATTCGTTCTGATTTCATGGTTGTTGAAGGACGATGCGGCCTATCTCTTTCGGATAGCCCAAGTAGTATTTGGTGTAGGTACGGGGTTGTATGCCGTGGTCGGCAAGCTGCGACATGGGCAACACCCGCCCGTCTTTCATCCATATTTTGATTTCATCGCGGGAGGTCGAGTAGGCCGAATTGGTCTCTTCGCCCTGGAGCAGCAGGTAGCCGGTAGCGCCTGAGGGCACGTCGGGGTGGTGGTTGAGGCGATGGCTGATTTCCGCCACATAAGCCTCGGCGAAGGGTTCATTGCTGAACTCCAGCCGGAAGAGCTTTCGGTTGATGAGGCCATTGGCTAAGTAGGAGAGTACGGGATCGGGGTGGCGGCGCCACTCCTTGAGCACTACGGCAATATCGGTATCGTCGAGCTCGGCGAAGCGGTCGAGGAGTTCGTTGCGGCGGCGATGAAAGTCTTGGCCGTTGAGATGGCGGTTTTTGAGGAAGAAGTCGAGCGCTGAAGGCGCCCATACGGTTTGGCCCTGCTCTACGAGGTCTTTGGCGCGGCGCAGGGTATTCACCAGCATCTGCTCGGCGGAGACGGCGGTTTTGTGCAGATACACCTGCCAATACATGAGCCGGCGGGCGATGAGAAATTTTTCGATGGAATAAAGCCCTTTTTCCTCTACAACCAGTTCGCCTTCATGTACGGCCAGCATTTTGATGATGCGGTCGTAGCTGATGACCCCTTCGCTGACGCCGGTGAAGTAGCTGTCGCGATTGAGGTAGTCCATGCGATCCATATCCAACTGGCTGCTCACCAACTGGTGCAAAAACCGCTTGGGGTAATCGTCTTTAAAAATGCGGATGGCCATAGACAGCCGCCCATCGAAGAGCTCGTTGAGGCGCTCCATGAACAGCAGCGACAGTTCCTCGTGATGCACCTGGATGAGGGTGTGTTCGAGGGTATGGGAGAAGGGGCCGTGGCCAATATCGTGCAACAGAATAGCAATACCGGCGGCCTCGGCTTCTTCGGGCGTAATGTCTACATCTTTGCCAAGCAGCACTTCTATGGCTTGCTGCATGAGGTGGAAGGCCCCCAGCGCATGATGAAAGCGGGTGTGCAGAGCGCCGGGGTACACGTAATGGGTAAGGCTTACCTGCTTGATGCGGCGCAAGCGCTGAAAATAGGGGTGCTCGATGAGCTCGTAGATGATGCCATAAGGCACAGTTACGAACCCATAGACGGGGTCGTTGAGGATTTTTTGCCGCTTCATCGCTATGTTTTCAATTTTTACCCGATTCCTTGGTTGGTCTTATGCTAAAACCGGTTTAAAAAGTCCTCCAGATAGCCCCAGGGCGTCAGTTGGTGCAAGAGTACCCGGAAGCTGAGCTGTGCGGGGAAGCCGCCTTTTTCGGCCAGCCTATCCATCAGGTCGGGGCTTCCGGCCAATGGCCAGTAGATGCCGAGTCGGCCGCTCATAAACTCTAAACCAAGGCCTGCGCTCCAGAGCAGGGTCGGGCCTGAGCCTAAGTTCATGTCTTCGTCGTAATAACCGGCGTCGAACCAGGGGCGTAGGGGCAACCACCTTGGTATAACGGGCAGATCGGTGGATAAGTTGAGGGCAAAGAGATAATGATGGCTGCGCCCCAGCATAAAGCCTGGCCCGATGGCCGTGTGGAACCCGCCCTGACCGGCGCCCAACTGACCGGCGCCCAGCCCGTCGGCTTGTGCGCGGCCCATAAAATACTGATCGAGGCGATAGTCGGCATAGCCGGCATCCATCAGGCTCAGGGCTGTGGGGTCTACGAATCCGCTTCCCCGGAGACTGTTGCTGGGAAAGTACCCCCCGTAGGCGCGCCAGAAGAAGCGGCGGCCCCGCTGATAGAGGAAACTGCCGCCTGCCTCCAGACTAAGCTTGACGTAATCCTGCGACCGGGTAAAAACGTCCTCGAAGGTTTGGTACTCTGCCGCTATTCGAAGTCGCCAGGGGGCGATGGTACGCCGGTTGTACAGGCCATAGGCCAGCTCGGCTATGGTTGAGGGCTTCCCAAACTCGGCGCCGACCAGCTCGCCATTGATTAAAAACTGAGGGCGTTCGCGCCGAATGTTCCAGACTTTAGCCTGGGCATAGTGCCCGAAGGTCGAAGCCGACGGGCGGGTGAAGTTGGCCCGCAGCGCTCCGACAGCCCTAAGGGCCCGCAAGGGCTCGCTTTGTACGGCGGCGGTGTGGAAACTGGCAATATTTGCGCTCAGCTCCCAGCGGGCTACGGCGCCCTTTAGGGGGTGCAGCCTGTAGCGGGCGCCAGCCATACCCGTGAGCGACTGGGCGCCAAAGCTGTACATGGGCAAGGCAAACCACTCTAAGGGTCTGGCCGGTACCATACCGCCGTGAAGTAGCAGGCCTGCCATTAATTTATCATACTGATTCCAACCGGGTAGCGGAAGGACATAGACGGGGGTCTGATTGCCGAGGTCGTAGCCGGGGGTCATGCGCAGGCGCAGGGGTTCTACCCGTCGCAGCGGCCCTGCTAAGCGATAGTAGTTGTTGCGTCGGCGGGCATCCAGCGTTTGGCGGTTGGGGTCGATGGCTAAGCGGTCGGCAGCAGGTTCGGCGGGTAGCCGCAGGTGGCGTTCGCCGGTAAAGCCGCCCAGCCAGTAGGTGTTTACCACGCTGTCGCCATTCATCAGGGCCAGGGCTAAGGGGGCTGCTACTTGGCCCCGATTGCAGAGGTGTATGGTTAGGGAGTCGGCGGTGGCATCGGCATGGAGCAGGGCATAGTCTTGGCGGCCTAAGCTACCGAGGAAACCCTCAAATAGCCAGCCTAAGTCTTCGCCGGAGGCCTGCTCTAAACTGCGTTGGAGGTCGGCGGGCTGAGGGTGCCTGAACTGCCAGTTGCGGTAATAGGCCTGCATGGCTTTGTCTACATGATCGGCGCCGTGCAGCCCTTCCCATTGGGCCAAAGCCAGGGCGGGCTTGATGTAAGCCCCCAGCAGGTAGTTGGAGGGGGTGAGCTCGTCGGAGGTGGTGTTGGCGATCTGGTCGTAGTGGTTGCAGTGTACAATTTCCCAGAGGGCCAGTTCCTGATCGATGGGCTTCCCTTGGGTGAGCAACGCCGGCAGCGCATCGAAGGGTTGCTGCGGGTAGTAGGTTTGCATATAGCGTTGCTCGTAGTAGCTATTGAGGCCTTCATCCATCCAGGCGTGATCGCGCTCGTTGCTGGCTAAGATGCCATAAAACCAGTTGTGGCCCACTTCGTGGGTAATGACCTGGTCGAGAGACCGGGCATCGCCGGCCAGGTCTATGACAGTGATCATGGGGTACTCCATGCCGCCTCCGGCGCTCAGGGCGCTTTGCACGGCGGTTACCTGGGGGTAGGGGTAGTCGCCTACTTTGGCCGAGTAAAAGCGGGCGCTGCGCTTGACGTATTCGAGGGCGTCTTTCCAGAGGGCTTCTTCGGTTTGGGTGAAATAGACGGCTGCGGTGATTTCCCGCCCGGAGGGTAACAACAAGGTGTCTTGCAGGAGTTTGAAGCGCTTGTCGGCAAACCAGGCAAAATCATGGACGTTATCGGCATGATAGTGCAGTATTTTCCAGCCCGGCGCTGAAGGGGGGAAGGCTTCCGTTACGAGCCCGCTTTGCGGTTGGCGCAAGGTGTCGAGGTATTGGCGGGTAGCCAAATCAACTTCGCGCAGGCGAATTTTACTCCGACTTTGGCGCTTTTGACGTATACATTACGCTGCCCG
>CAYOTJ010000194.1:0-7058 GCA_964406855.1 uncultured Saprospiraceae bacterium | reverse complement strand
CGGCTCACCTATGGCGGTTACCTGCGGCTGGACCGCATCCTGTCGGCGCAGCAGGTAATCGTTATCCTGACGGGTTTCGGCTTGTACGTAAAAGCGATCAGCCTCGTCGGCCAGCATGAAATGATGATAGTAATAATGACTGTCGCGGGTAGCGAGTGCGGCAAACTGAGTTTCTGTTTGGTTGAGCTGGCGAATAAAGCGGTCGTCGCGCCCGTATCGGCGCAGGGCGCGAAGCAAGCTAAGGCTACGGCCTGCCGTCTGGCTGAGGTCATTTTCGAGGGTTATAAAAACCTCGGCGAGACGCCAGGCATAGGTAAACCAGACGGCGAGCCGGGCTTGGTCGTGGGGTTCGTTGGGAGCTAAAGCGTTCCAGATGCGCAGGCGGTCGCAACGGCGGGCGTCGAAGAGAGGAAACAATTTGCCCAGATAGGACACTAAAGCCGCCGTTTCGCGGTGTTTGTTGTGGTAAGGCGAGCAGGAGAGCTCCTCAAAACGGGTCATGGTCTTCCGATCAAAGGTAGCCAACAGTTGAATCAATTTATGATCGAGCATTTTTTTACAAATTCAAATTCTATTTAAAATTTTGTTTAACAGACATTTAGACTGTATTTTTGCGTGCAATTTAAAGCATTTTTTCCAAAAATGAGTTAAAAAAATGCTGGCTTCCCCTCAAATATTGTGTCATTTTTGTATCGTGCAATTCGGGTATTAAGTAAAGTGAGTAGTCACTATTATAGCTAATGGCCCGATGCGATCTAATTTACATTCATCACCAATCCTGTGCTTGCCATGAACAAGACGTTATCATTACTGGCAATTGTGTGTATGTTTTTTTTACTACCGGCAGCTTATGGCCAACTGCCCAATTGCATCGGTTTCTCCGGGCTTGAGGAAGGCGCCACTTATGAAGTTGCCGATGAGGTTTTTTATCGCGAGCGCGATGTGGACTTGTCACTCGATAGTTTCCGCTACCTGAATGGCGGCATGGATTTGGGCTATACTGAAGCGGGCGAGAGTTTTTTTGAACCTCTCAACTGGCCCGGGGATGGCATGCACTTGTTTGTGAGCAACGCCAATGTCGTATTTGACTTCAGCGACTATCCCGGCGGGATTGATTTTTTATGCATCAACTTCTACGACGGAGGCGGTCAGGTGAATGTAAACGTGAATGGCGTTTGGCAAACGTTTGAAGATTTTCCGGAAGGCGGATGGTTTTTCAGCGATGGCATCTTCATCGATATAGGGAATAATACCTTGTGCGTAAACTCAGACGTGCCCATTACCGAGTTTGCCATCGGCGGGCAGGAGTTCATCATTGACAACCTTTGTTTTTCGCCCCTCCCGGCGCCGCCCGGCTGCCTTGGGCTGGACGATGAAAGCACCTTATTTGAATCGGCGGCGGCCCAGTTTTTCCCCAACGGGCTACCCTACTATTCGGAAGATGGCGTGATATTTTCGCTCAACCGCACGTTTACCAACGTGCAAGGTATCACGCCCAATGGGCATGTGCTGCGGCCGGAGGCCAGTTCTTTACCTGTGTTCACCCATGCCGAAGGGCTTTTCCTTCAGCACATTTTGAGTCTGAGCAACATAGACCTGACAGCCTGGGTACAGGCGGGGCAGTCGGTATCTTTTGATTACTTTACCGGCTCCATTGCCACGCCTGTGCCGCCCCCTAATTATTTCTACATCAAGGTCAACAACAGCGTTATCCATCTTACAGTAAGCGCTACCCAGACCTTTTCCTTAGGCAACTTTAATGTTTCCGTGGAACTGCTGCCCGGCCTGCCCGGCAATGGGCGCGTGACCATCAGCCCGTTCACGCCTATGGCTCGCATTGAGCGATTGGTGGTGGGCGGCCCAGCCCTGGCCATTGATAACCTGTGCTCGGCCAACTGCGCCATCGGGCAGGCCCAGGCAGTACAGTATGTATGCGATGGCGACCGCTTTGCAGCTACGGTAAGCTATTCGGGCGACTTGCCCGGCAACTCGCCTGTGCAAATTTTCCTCAATGATACGCTTTATGTAGGCCCCAACAACACCAGTAGCTTTTTGGCCAATAGCTTTCCAAGACGCATTGTGCTTCCCGCGCACTATGCCGCCGGCGACACCGTTTGGGTGAGGCTGCAAAATTCGACCTTTGAAGGCTGCTCAACCGATGCGTTCGGCTTAGTATTGGTGGGATGCGACGCCGTATGCGACAGCTTCAGCGTAACCCCGCTTAGCGCTGCCTTGACGGTTGCTTCTGCCTTAGATGTTGAATTCACCACCACTGCTCAGCCCCTTGGGCAAATCATACGGGCGCGCCAATTGGGGGCTAATGAGCAAGGGGGGATCGGATACATACCTCCCGCCGATTCATTAGAGGTAACGGTTCCAGTCGCTTCATCTGAGCTCGCCAACCCCTATACCTTGGTCTTTGAAGACGGAAGCACCGGCTGCTTAGATACGGTCAGCATAGAAGCGGTATATGATTGTTTGATTGAAGATTTTATTATTGAGGTCGACTGCGAATCTGATGGCAGTTTCTTCATCAATCTTAATTTATTTTACAACAGCCCCGCACCGAGCTTGAATTTCGTGGCGCAGGCAGGTTCGGCCCTGTTTGAGTTTAGCAGCGATGAACTGCCCGTTCGCTTGGGGCCTTTCGCGCCGGTCAATGCCGGAATCACCCTCGATATTACAGATGCGGACGGCTTGTGTAATACGCAGTCAATTTTTATGCCCTACGATTGCGGCAGTCAGAACTGCCCGTTGCAGAGCGCGCAGGCAGAGGTAGTGGAATGCCTCAACACAGGTTATCAGGCCGTGTTGGTCACACAACTGCTGGCTGCCAGCCCCAACACTATGCTGCGCATCCGCAGCACCGTGAGCAATACCGTGGTAGAACTTCCCTATCTGCCGCAATTAGTGGTAAACATGCCTTATACAGGGCTGGGCTACGATCGCTGGGAGGTGTGCGTCGCCGGGCTTCCCGACTGCTGCCGGATTGTGGAGTTCTCGCTGGCAGAATGCCAGGAGTCTCAGTGCGACATCACTTCCATCAACGGCGAATTGGGATGCGACCCCGACGGCAGCGGCTATCGCCTGTTCCTGAACTTTGCCGTCACTCAACCCGGCAACGACTTCTTTGACCTGTTCATCAATGGGCAACCTCGCGGGTTCTACCCCCTGGGCCAGTTGCCGCTGGCACTGGAGGACGTAGAGCTACCCGCCAATGCAGAAACGGCCACCGTGCGGGTATGCATCAACGATATGCCCAACTGCTGCGCCGAATTGGTGGTTGATGTACCCGGTTGCAACAACCAACCCTGCGGCTTCAACGACCTCATCGTAGAGCCCTATGCTTGCGATGGCGAGTTATTCCGGGTAGACGTAGCCTTTAATAACCCCGCTCCGGGAGCCTTGGGTTTTTACATCTTTGCCGACGGCAACATCAATGGTCCCTTTGCCTACGGGCAGCCTTTCTACACGGTAGGGCCGCTGAATGGCAATAACGCCAATCACACCTTCCTGTTACTTGACATTGCCAATCCGGCTTGTTACGCATCAACTACACTGACCTATAGTTGCTCCAATGACTGTGTTATTACCGCTGTCACAACAGAAGTGTTGCCTTGTGAAGACGGGTTCTTCTCAGTGGTATTGAACGTAGAAGCCAATAACGAAGGTGAAACCTTTATCGTGGTGGGCAACGGCAATAACTACGGCGTTTTTAACTACGCCGACCTGCCCATTACCTTGGGGCCTTTTAATGGCGAAGATGGGCCTGATGTATATGAATTTGGCGTAACGGACCTTCAAAACCCCGGCTGCACCAACTGGACGGCAATAGGCGCCCCCAATTGCGCCCCCTGCTCCATATCCAACCTGAGTGTTGAGGTAAATTGTGAGGCTACCGATACAGGCGATCCGGCCATTACCATCAACTTCGACTATGAAAACCCGGCAGGCGATCACTTTGCGCTGACGTTTGACGGCGTTACTTACGAGTGGTTCCCGTACGGCGCCCTGCCACTGACGCTAACCATGCCTGCTCATTTCCTGGATGAGGTAACGCTCGTGGGCGTATACGATCTTCAACAGGAAAGCTGCGGCCAGACCATCGAACTGGAAATCCCCTGCTGCTCCCTCAACTGGCCAGTCCTGGGCGTACGCACTGGAGACTGCGCTGAAGACGGCACTTTCAACATCTGGGTAGGAGGCGCCAATACGCCCAACTACGGCTTTAACCTGAGCGATAGCCTCGTCATTACCTATGCTCCTGCGGGCGCTACCCTCGTCGAGACGGTGACGACGGCTTATAGCGATTTACCCATAGCTTTAGGGCCGCTAAATGGCAACGGACTTACGCCTTACTACGTTACCCTCACCGACCAGTCGGGCGGGTGCAGCAACGCCTTCGGCTTATCGCCCGTCAATTGCGACGATGTCAACTGTATTGAGTTTTCTGAACTGGACGGCATCTATGGGCCGGCTACCGGCTACGAGTCGGGCGATATCATCCACCTCGAGAATGGCGTCGCCTTTACTTACGAAGACATGCTTGTTCCCATCTCCATTCCGCCCGGCAATATCTTCGGCCTGTCTAATAGCATCTTGCCCGGCGCCGGCGGCTTTGGCGAAGGGCAGATCATGGCCCTGCAAAATGCAGCCTTTGGCGCCGATTTTAGTCAGGCAGCCGAGTTTACAGGCTTTCAGGTAGAATTTTACTACACCGGAGGTCAGGTGGCCTTGACGGTCAATGGAAGCGCCCTCCACTTTGTGCCCACGCTGAGCCAGTTGCCCACTGAGCCTGCGCCAGGCGTAACCCTCAGCATTCTTTTCTCCAATAATAGCTCCAGCCGAGGAGTGCTGCGCATGGAGGGGCCCATAGAAACCTTCCGCTTATATACCCTGCAAACTTCGGCCTGGGATGAGCTGTGCATGGATTGGGTAGGCGAGCCTGTCAGTAATCAATGCCTCACCTTCGAGGGCATCGAAGGACATGTAGATAGCACCAATCTGGTAGGGTTCAACGATACCAATACAGGCGTATTCTATGAAGAGGGCATCGTAAGTCTTTCCACCGCAGCCTACATCAATCACCTTGGTGTGCCCGTATACGGCAATTTGGCCTTGGTTGCCTCGTCGCAGAATAGCAACAGCAACACCCTGCTGGCCGTCAACCGAAACATTGTCTTCGACTTCCCGGCGCTGGGCGCCAACGGCAGGCTTTCGCTGCGCTTTTCCAGCAGTTATGGGGTAAATGCAGGTTTCAATAACCAGGCGCCTGTTTTTTACGAGCATATATCCGACTTGCCGGAATCGCCCATACCTGGCGTTCAGGTAACCGTATTGAATTCCCCGACGCCCGGTGGTCTAGAGGTTGGGGTCATCATCATCGAAGGCGATCTGAGTCGGTTAGTCATTGGCGCCGAAGGATTGTTTGTATGGGACATCTGCCTCGATTATGGCCCTGGCCATGAAGAGGTATGGCCCGGCGATGCCAACCTCGACAATCAGGCCAGCCATTTTGACCTCCTGAATGTAGGCTTGGCCTACGACGCCGGCGGCCCCACCCGCAACAGCGGCAATACAGAATGGAATGCCCAATTGGCTCAAGCCTGGAACCTTACATTTGCCGACGGCGTCAACTACAAACATGCCGACTGTAATGGCGACGGTGTAGTAAACGCTGCCGACCGCCAGGTCATCATCGACAACTATGGGCTTACGCATGGCCCGGTGGTTCCTTTCGAGCCCCTGCCGGCTACCGATCTCAACCCGCCGGTATTCATCAGCACAGGGCAAGTAGATACCCTGCCGGCCGGAGCAGTTTTTGAAATTCCCATTCACATAGGCACAGCCGATCATCCTGTAGAGAATATTTACGGCTTGGCCTTTGAAGTAACGCTCGACCCCAGCCTCATCCGCCTGGAAGACCTCGAACTGGTAATTCCCACGAGCTGGATGGGCGAGCCTGGCGTCAATCTGCTGCATCTCAATTACCGCTACAATGCTGAAGGTAAATTGGAGATTGCACTCGTGCGCACCGACCACAACAACGTATCTGGCTATGGGCCGGTAGCCTACCTGCGCGGCATCATAGACGATATCGTAGGCATTGAGGAAACCTCCATTGGTATTGAAAAGATCAAAGCCATTGATGCAGAAGGCGCCGGTATCCCCCTGCGCAACCTGCAAACGACAGTAGTGCTCACAACGGTAAACGGACGCATTGACGGCCAGATTCTGGAGGGTAGCTTCGGTATATTCCCCAACCCTACCAACGGGCTGGTGCAATTCCGCAATGCCTACGATTTGGCTGCCGAACGCATCGAAGTCTATGATGCAGCCGGCAGAATGGTAAGCGACCAGCGCGGCGTTTTCCACCAACTTTCGGTGGCCGATCTGCCCGCAGGCGTATACATGCTCCAATTACAGGTAGGCGGATACCGCTTCTGTCGCCGATTGGTAAAAATGGATTAAACTTTTATGCGGGAGTCGGCTCTGACAACCGGTTCCCGCACAAAATTTATGTTTAGCCTGATCATTTGTGAAAGTGTACGTGCCGGCCGGGCTTGCCCGGCCTTTTTTTATTGCTTAGCGGGATAGATTCCCTTATCTTTGCCCATGTCACAAAAACCTCAACGCACTGAACTATGATCAGAAGCTTGTTAAAAGTCGGGCTGCTCCTGGTTGCCGGCATTCTGGTGTACAACTTTTTCTTTGGCGACGCAGAAGAAAAGGCCCAATCCAAAGAAATCTTCTCCAAAGTAAGAGACCTCGGCCGGGAAGCCTGGGGGCTGCTTAGCTCAGAAAAGACCAAATTTGAAGACGGTAAATACGACGAAGCCGTAGACCGTATCGGCGGACTCTACCAAAAGCTCAACACCCGAGCCAGGCAGCTCAAAGATACCCGGGCGCTGGAGCGCCTCGAAGAACTGGAAGCCAAACGACGAGACATCGAAAGCCAGCTTGGCGAAACCGAAAGCGAAGCCATGAGCGCCAGCGAAAAAGCCGACATACGTCGTCAATGGAACGAGCTGATGAAGGAAACCGAATCGCTCATGAAC
>CAYOTJ010000193.1:0-7107 GCA_964406855.1 uncultured Saprospiraceae bacterium | reverse complement strand
GAAATAGCCCGCCCGCATTTCTTCGGTGGTGCAAAGCACCATATTGGCATATTTGTTCGTCGTCAGCAGCAGGTAATCGTCGGTCATAATGGCCCCCAGCGTTATGATGCAATCGGCGGCGCTGACGACCTCCAGCACCGAGTCGACCGAGGCGGCGTCGGAGTAGGTACCGATAAACTTGTCGCCTTTTTCGTCCAGCACGGCTTTGCCCAGCGAGGTGGTGGTATACAGCATACCGCTGGCGGCGATGAGCTGCTCCAGCAGCCCCGACAGTCCGTGCCGAAGCACTTCTACCCCTGCCAGTATGAGCGGCTTCCGGGCGGCGGATATCATGCTCCAGGCTTGGTCTACGGCATTTTCGAGCAGGCGGGGCTCGGTGTTGAATGCCCAGGGTTTGAGGGGCGTTGGGGAGGGCGCTGTGCAAGGCTCGGCCCATACCTCCTTATAGCAGGCAATGTATACCGGCCGCTGGTAGGTGAGGGCCTCTGTCAGCAGCGCGTCGATCTGCTCGGGGGCGCCTTCGGAAGTGCTGAGCGTGATGGCGCCCACGGTCACATGGCGATAAATCTCTTCATCGGCGGCGAGGTTGCCCGTGGAGTGGTGAAACAACATGCCGTACATATCGGTCAGGTTTCGGGCGTCGGCGCCGGGCGTAGCGCTGATGACCACCACCGGCGCCCGCTCCACGTAGGCGCCTGCAATGGCATTGAGGGCCGAGTAGGTGCTCACGCCATATTGTAGCGACACCGCGCCCAGCCCGCGGGTGCGGGCGTAGGCGTCGGCGGCGTAGGCGGCATCCAGCTCGTTGATGGCGCCTACGGCTGTGATGTCTTTTCGATTTTCAAGCGCTTGGGTAAAGTGCTTGACGTAGTCGCCGGGTATCTGAAATACTTCCGTGACGTTGAGTTGCCGAAGCCGCGTGAGCAGGTAGTCGGCTACGGTGACGTTTTTTGGTTTGGCAGGCATAAGTTAGCGGTTAGCCGGTTATCTGCTTTTAGTTTGTTGCTTCAGGAAATTCGCAAAGCCCGTTGTGTCTATATTGCCTTCGATCGACCAGGCGAAATCCAGCAGTAGCATACCATTAAACATGGGGTTCGACTGGCTTATGTAGGTATTGCCCACATAGCCTGGCGTAGGCAGGCTAATGGTGGTTGTATTTACAGCGGCCATGCGGTGGCAGCTCATACAATTGCTTCGGATGCCGATGTAAGTAGGCGTTACCGACAGTTGGCCATTGGCCTGGTTCAGGCCCGTATACACCTGACTGATGCCGGGGCTGAGGCTGCTGAAACGCGCCTCCAAGTAAGGGTTAAACCCATAGTTGGGGTTCCCGATTACATCTACACTGCCGGCGTAGGGCTCGTTGGGGCGCACCATATAGTAGGCGATGGCCATAGCATAATGCCGGGCGGCGCCCGTCAGTTGAGCGGGCCGGGCATCGGCTATTTCCTTTGAGCTGGGGAAGTCGGGGTTATCGGCATCCGGGGCCCACCAGAAGGTTTGCCAGGTCCAGTTGTTGATCTCGCGGGAGGTAACGTGCATGGCTACCAGTATGGCCACATCACCGGGTTTTGTGGCCTTTATGAGGGCAGAATCCACGCCGACGCCCTCCGTAGCCTGCTTGATGAAGTAGGCTACATCTTCCTCGTTCAGTTTATAATGGAGGTTTCATGAAGAACAGATTATTGTATGGGGAAAGCAGGGTGAATCAATTGGTCTGCGCGGTGGGTTTGGGCAGAGCGGTATCCCACTGCGCCTTGGTCTGCAAGAGCCAGCTAAAATCTCCGGATAGCTGTTTGCCGTACACAAGGCTGTCTTTGGAGGGGTAGTATTGGATGGCAATACCCGCGCTGGAGTGGCAGCCCATACAACTCTCTGTGCCGAATATCTGAATGGGGCTGTTGTATTGGGCATTTTCGATCAGGTTTACCGCCGACTGATTGCCCAACTGGAAAAAGGTCTCCATGCTGATGTTGGTCAGCAGAGCCAGGTTGGGGCGGCCGCCGGGTTTGTTCACCACCGACTCAGGCACGCGGTAGTCGGCCTGGCCATTGGGGGCGGGCGCTACGTTCTGGTCGAGCGGATACTGGGTATCGATGAGCTGATAATACTGCCACACGCTGTTTTGCGACTTAAAATAGGCCTGCATCACCTGATTGACCTGCCGCACCCGCAGCGGAATATCCACCATGCGCTTGGCCTGGGTTTTTAAAACAGGGCTGCCTGCGTAGTTCTCGGTTGTGCTGTTACCGTTGGTTACAGCCCATACGGCGCCATGCGGCGTTTCTTTAAAAACGGAGCTATTGCCGCCTCCGCTGGCGTCTACATTGACGGGGCAGATTTCGCAGTCGGGGTCGGTTAAGGTGGGGTGAATCAAGGTTTCTTTGCCGTCTTTGCCCACAACGAGGTGTTGATCGAGGTTGTCGATGTGCTCAAAGGTAGACCAAACCCACTGCGAGCCGGTAGGCGTTTTTTGGCTGATGTGAAAGCCGATCATGCCCAATTCCCGTTTTACAAACTTTTGGGGGTTCTTCTCGTCCGGCACGTAGCCAAAACTCCGGAAGTAGCGCTCTTTGTAGTCGGTATCGGTGAGTATCTTCCAGGCGAATTTTATCTCTATGGCCCCTACCTGATGCGTGGCATAATCTCCGGCGGGGAAATCGGCTATGGCGCCGTTTTTTGTAAAATTGAGCTGCCCGTTGATGTTGTAGAGCTTATTGTTCACTACATAGTCAAACTCCTCTTTATTCATCAGCACCTCATAATAAACGAGGTTTCCGCTTTGGTCGAACAGTTTCCCGGCAAATGCCTGATCTTCCTCATTCGCAACATTTCGGCCCGTAGGCGTTTTGTCCGATAAAAAAACCCGCACTTTTTTTTCGCTTAAGAGGGTTGCATTGGGAAAACCCGAGCCGGGGCCCACATCCGTTCTTTCGCTGCCCCAGGGCGCCGGCACGCCGCCGTTGCTTAGGTACACCTGAAAAGCCTCCTTCCAGCCCAACCAGGCGGGATCGCCCGCATCGGTAAAGCGGGGCATTGGCTTTCCTTCTTCGTTTGTTGGCCAAAAAATGGCTACCAGCGCCTGCCAGCTAAATTTATTGAACTCCTGATTCAACTGGTAGATATTGCCGGCGCTTTTGAGTCGCTGCTGTAAAGCGGGGTCAACATCCACCGGAATGTCCGGAGAAAAATTGACCGGCGGCGGATCCTCTGATGCGAGGGGAGATTGTTGGTTGCAGGCAAATATGGCAAGCCATATCACAGCCAGAATAGCTAAATAGCGCATAGTGATGATTGAGGTGGTATAGGCAACAAATATAGCCCATCCACCCTCCTCACAACAGGGTAAAAACACCTGTTTTATCTATAGGGTGTTTTTACGCTCGGGGGCTGGCTGTCGCGCTGTGCATACGTCTTGTCCTTTAGCCGGGACGTATGCACAGCGCGTGCCGGCAGCGGGTTTCAGCGCGCCAAAGATGCTTGGTACGCTTTCTCCAAGGAATCAATGTTTAATTGGTATCTTAGGTCGGATAGTCTGCCTTGGCCTTCACCCGTCCAGTAATCTTTAATGTCCATGAGCTTGATGTGGATGATGTTGTTCGGTAATTCTTCTACCAAATCCGCGTGTTCAAACTCGAGGATTCTTTCCTTTGGGACGTACTTATAGAAACTTGGCCCAAACCAAAATTCTGCTCCTCCATGGAATATAACATTACCCAAATTAGCTATTTTACCTGATCGATCAGCTATATCCACTTTTTCCATTTGATGCATTTCGCAGTAATAAGTTTTTACCCCCCCCTTATACTTGTATGAATCTGGATGTTGGTTATTTTCCCAGTACTTAAATGCGGGGTTAAATAATATCATGATTGAAAGCCCTTTGAGTCTAGATAAGAAAACAAGAATATCATGGTTGATACTATCCAATCTGTATTCACACACAATTCGGTTTAACTTCAGCTTCGGCATCTCTCTATAAGATAAGCTAAACGAATAAGGAGTAGCAGGTCGGCAATGCATGGGGTAATCTTGTTGGCACTCATAGATACTACCATATTCATCCATTCTATAGGTAATATCCCCAAGAATCAATTGCTTTTTCAGGGCCACATCAGGAATCAACTCGAATGCAGAAAATAATTGCTGCCTTATTTCCTCGAAAGTTGTTTCCTTCGTGTCAAAAATTACGCTTATCCCAAAATAATCAACAAGTTGAATATTTTTTCTCCAGTCAATAAATCTGTTTATTATCTTCATGATTCTATGTTTTTTCACATAGCCTAAATCCTGTTATTTGAAATTCAACTGAACTGGATATAGGAATTGTTTGATCAAGAAAAATAGAACAAAGGTACGAATTTAAAATTATTGAATTTTTTTCGCACTCTTTTTTATCCGATTACTACTCAATGAACGATCCAACTATAATATTCAAGTTAGCATATTGAGGGTAGTCCGGGTTGTTTATTAAGTCATCGTACAACATTTCCAGATAGCTGTGAAAATTCCCGCTCAAATTTTCCGGCATCATGATGTCAAGCCTACCTGTAGTACACTGCCCTGAATTGATGGCATTGAGCAATTGATCCAGCCCGCTTTTTGCCTTGCTCTTGAACTGCGGCCAGTTGCCGGCGTTGGCGATGGACTTAAGCTGAATACCTGTTGTCCCCATCAAAAAGTCTAATGGGCCGCCCTGTTCCCCTGCACTATTAAGCCATATAGCATTTCTGTAACGGCCGTATGATGAAACCTCCTCTAGTGCAAAACCTCTGTTTACCCATCCTGGATTAAGCCACGCTTTATCTATGACAAGCGACCTGAATCCAGGCAGGTTACAAAAGAAAGAGCGTATTCCCAGGTCTGACAGCGCCTTCCATGGTTTTTGTGGCCCATATTTAACCATGTAATGGCCGATTTTACCTACATATTCGCCTGCATTATATCCAATGAATCCAGATATTGCACCGAGTCCTAACGCTGAACCGAATCCCGCTGCTGTAATTTCATTTGAGGGTGTAGATACTACATAGTTCATCGCGTCACTAAATGCCGAGGTTGCAACCGATACGTATTTATTGGTAAACATTGCCTCGAACGCCGAAGAAACAATCTGAAACTCGTTGATGTCCAATTCGTTCCAAGCTGCCCCCCAAGAGCTGTGTTCCCCCATCCAATATTCCATACAAATCTGAATACCAAAGTCCGTCAATGCTCCAACTCCCGCCTGCGCGAGCTTTTTTAGTATATACCCAACAATAATAGGTATAGGTGCATCTTCTTCAGGCGCATTTTCAAGAAAGTCCTCGTAAAACTGCATAAACGCCACGTAGTTGGCAAGTCCATGTTTGTCAATAAACTCATTCGGGTCAAAGCCCGATTCCAAATAAGAGTTATCGTTTTCCGAAAACATTGAATGCCAATAGTTTTTCAATATCGACACTGCACACCTTTCATTTACAAAATTTTCTGCCGCACCTCCGAATGGAGACGGCAGGTAGATGACGCAGTCGTAGAGCTGGTCGAAAAACTCGTCGGGTACACCATTGGTTTCCATCCACGTATTTAGCGTCGTAGATTTGATTTCGAAAATATTTGCCGCATCACCGTGTGTGCCACTTTGGCCGCCTCCTACCGTGCTGCCGCCTGTAGTTCCGCCACCGCCGCTTGTTCCGGGAAAATTCCGAGGGACTGTCTCCGTCCAGCATTCCTGGCTAATCAGCACACAACATTCGGTCTCTGGCACTGGTGACTCAAAGTAGCCATCCCCGTTACAATCACCCCAGCCTGTTGCAGAACTTATCACTAGGTTACTGCAATCCCACTCCTCTATACAAATAATCCTCGTTTTTTCATCCATTCTGTAGTCGAAGTCTTGAAGCCAACTTATGTATTTTCCTTTGACGGGCAAACCCATCTTCAGGCAGCAAATGATGACACCCGACAGCGCACCCCTTACACCATGGTATTCGCCTAAGGTCAGATTGTCCCCCATATCAAGGGCAGACTCAATATCGGCGATACTATAATAATTGATGATGGTGTCGGCTCCTAAAGCATTATATACCTTGAACACACCCGAAATAGCTCCTCCTTTGACTGTGGGAATGCTTGCAATGTTGATTTCAGCACCACTCTTGAAAACGGCATTTGACCAATCCGGTATTCCATGGTTGCGCAGGAAATCCCCTAAGAAATCATCCCCTTGCTCTCTCAAAGACTCGTACACAAAACCCAATGCCGCGGTTTCGGCTTCTGTTGCCACTATAAGATCTTTAGTAGAATTATCCACAACTGTTTCGTCTTCGAGAACCGTTGCGTCCTTTGAGCAGGATTGAGAAAAAACCACGAATGCCAATAGAACAAACAGGGTAGATAAAGGGTGAATAAAATAGTTTCTCACGATGTAATTATTAATAAAAAAATGATATTTAAAGCACCATAATGGATATCCTCAGGTGCATTTGGCGCCTTACCTTCCGCAGATGCGTCAAAAGATGCATTTCCTTATGGCGTATATAGTTCTGCAAGCCAAGATTCACAAATCTTAGCTTGCAGAACTATAAATCTGAATGCGCAACGGGGCGCACTTTCCATGTCTGATCAAAGCATTTCAGAACTTAGCCAGTCACTTTAGGGATTCAAAGCACTTTTGTGTGCATGCAAAGCTAAGCTATTCCGTTCAAAATATCAATCCAAAGGGCTAAAAAAATGTACTATAAATCCAGCCCATCTAAAGGACTTTGTACGCGCTGCTGTACACTGCCAACCAAAGCGAGTGGCGCAATTTCATAGTATTCAGCGTTGGGCAACTTGATTTCTGCTTTAAGCGAAAACAAATTTTTGTAACCCAATTCGCCTAGAGCCTGTCCGTTTTCAGTCAATTGAAAAGTCTTTTTATCCGTCGAATTTGCTTCCATTTTTTATGCGTTGAAGGTTAAATGCCGGGTGCGCGCTTAGCTGGAGAGCGGCGATCCCGCACGCAAATTACGACTATAAAAGCAAATGCCCCGCGGCATGGGCGAAATGGGCATGAGGGCTACTGCACCGGGCAGGTAGGGCCATTGCTTCCGTTTTTTGCAGCAGCCAATTTTCAGCCATAAACCA
>CAYOTJ010000192.1:4640-7124 GCA_964406855.1 uncultured Saprospiraceae bacterium | reverse complement strand
CTCTCGAGGTGGGCTACGATGTCGCCCATTTCTGAGCAGGAGCATTGTACTGCGGGTTGAAGATCGGGAGTACCCAGCCCTTTGGACAGGACGCGCGCCACCGCTTCGCGGACGACGGCCCCTTCGGCCGATAGCCCCAGATGATCGAGCAACATGGCGCCCGAGAGTATCGTGGCTAAGGGGTTGGCGATGTCTTTACCGGCCGCCTGTGGGTAAGAACCGTGGATGGGCTCAAAAAGCGCTGTTTTTTCGCCTATCGACGAGGAGGGCAGCAGCCCCAGCGAGCCGGCCAATACGCTCGACTCATCGGAGAGGATATCACCGAACATATTTTCGGTGAGCACTACATCAAACTGGGCAGGGCTCAGTATGAGTTGCATGGCGGCGTTGTCGACAAACAGAAAATCGACAGCTACATCCGGGTATTGGGCTTGCATGGCCTGAACGGTTTCGCGCCACAGCCTACTGGTTTCCAACACATTGGCTTTATCCACCAAGGTAAGTTTACCCCGTCGATTCTGTGCCTGGCGAAAGGCTATGTGCGCCACGCGTTCTATTTCCTCACGGCTATAGGTGCACTGATCGAAGGCCGAATCGGGGCTGGGCCGCCCCTTTTCACCGAAGTAGATACCGCCGGTGAGCTCGCGCACAATGAGCATATCTACGCCTTCGAGCCGCTCGGGGCGAAGGGGCGCCAAGTGCTGGAGGCTGGGAAATATGGTTACGGGGCGAAGGTTGGCAAATAAGCCAAGCGCCTTACGCAGCCGCAGCAGGCCCTGCTCAGGCCGCACTTTGGCCGTGGGGTCATTGTCGTAACGAGGGTGGCCGATGGCGCCAAACAAGATGGCAGCCGACGACAGGCAAACGTCAAGGGTTTCCTGCGGCAATGGATCGCCGGTGGCATCAATGGCCACAGCGCCTACCAGTGCAGGTCGATAAACAAAACGGTGGCCAAAGCGCTCGCCTGTGGCGTCGAGTACCTTGCGGGCCTGGGCTACTACCTCGGGGCCGATACCGTCGCCGGCCAAAACGGCAATCTGATGCGTATTCATGGGATTAGAACCGGTTTTATCCGCTAAATGAAGAACTAAATAAAGGCAGCAGCACGCGCCTGTTCGAAAGCTTCGATTTGAGGGCGCAGGCTGAGTAAATAGTCGATGTCGTCATAACCGTTGAGCAGACACATTTTTTTGTAGGGGTCGATGTCGAAGCGGTAGGCTTCGCCGGTGGCCTCTATCCGAATTTGCTGCTCGGCAAGGTCAATACTGATGCGAGCGCCCGGGTCGGCTTCAATGGCTGCAAACAGGCTGTGCAGATACTCCGGAGATACCTGTACGGGCAGCAGGCCGTTGTTGAGGGCGTTGCCTTTGAAAATGTCAGCAAAAAAGCTGGATACTACAGCCTTGAAACCGTAGTCGTAAATGGCCCAGGCGGCGTGCTCGCGGCTGGAGCCGCAACCAAAGTTGCGGCCGGCAACCAAGATATGCCCGTTGTATACGCCGGTATTGAGCACAAAGTCGGCCTTGGCGCGCCCCTCCTGGTCGTAGCGCCAATCGCGGAATAGGTTGTCACCCAAGCCCTCCCGCGTGGTTGCTTTCAGGAAACGGGCGGGAATGATCTGGTCGGTATCCACATCCTCTATGGGCAGGGGCACTGCCGGGGAAGCGATATGAGTAAATGGTTGCATATACGGAGGTTATCGCTTTTGTTGATTTATACCAATGCCAGTCCGGCCGAAGCCAGTTCTTCGCGCACGTCCACAATGCGGCCGTGTATGGCGGCGGCGGCGGCAGTGAGCGGGCTCGCGAGCAGGGTGCGCGCGCCAGGGCCTTGTCGGCCTTCAAAGTTCCGGTTGGACGTTGATACGCAATAGGCGCCGGCCGGTACCTTATCCTCGTTCATGCCCAAGCAGGCAGAACAGCCCGGCTCGCGTAATGCCATGCCTGCGCCCGCCAGTATGAGATCTAGGCCTTCGGCTTTGGCCTGGGCCGCTACCTGCCTCGAACCTGGCACAACGATTACTTCTACGCCTGGCGCCTTTTCTTTGCCGGCTACATACTGAGCCACTAAGCGCAGGTCTTCGATGCGAGAATTGGTACAACTGCCGATGAATACGTACTGCACAGGCTGCCCGAGCAACAACTGGCCGGGCGCGAAGCCCATATAGTCCAACGACTTGCGGTAGGTGGCGGGGTTGTCCACGCTTTCCGCAGCGGGAATGGCCTCTACTATGCCCATGCCCATACCCGGATTGGTGCCATAGGTGATCATGGGCTGAATGTCCTCGGCCCGGAAGTGGTATTCTTTGTCGAATACGGCATCTTCATCGGTATAGAGCTCGCGCCATTGCGCTACGGCTTGCTCAAAAGCTTCGCCCTGAGGAGCAAACTCGCGGCCGCGCACATAGTTGAAGGTCTCTTCGTCGGGGGCGATGAGGCCGCCTCTGGCGCCCATTTCGATGCTCATATTGCAGATGGTCATACG
>CAYOTJ010000192.1:273-4630 GCA_964406855.1 uncultured Saprospiraceae bacterium | reverse complement strand
GATGGTGAGCCGGCCCTCCATCGACAGCGCCCGGATGGCCGAGCCGGCATACTCTACAAAATAGCCCGTGCCGCCGGCAGCGCTCAACCGGGAGATGATGTACAGAATGATGTCTTTCGACAAAACGCCGGGTTGCAATTCCCCGTCCACGGTAATGCGCATGCGCTTGGGCCTGCTTTGCAGCAGGCATTGAGTAGCCAGCACTTGCTCTACCTGACTGGTGCCTATGCCAAAGGCAATGCAGCCAAAAGCGCCATGCGTAGAGGTATGACTGTCTCCGCAGACAATGGTCATCCCCGGCTGAGTGATGCCCAGCTCAGGCCCTATGACGTGTACGATACCCTGATAAGGATGCCCCAGACCATAGAGTTCTACGCCAAACTGGGCGCAATTTTCCACTAACTTCTGCACCTGATGGCGCGACAGCGGCTCGGCTATCGGCAGATGTTGGTTGATGGTAGGTACGTTGTGGTCGGCGGTGGCAATGGTTTGGTCGGGCCGGAATACGGGCAGATTGCGGGCGCTGAGCCCGTCAAAAGCCTGCGGACTGGTAACCTCGTGAATAAAATGGCGATCGATATAGACCACCTGTTGGCCGCCATCCACCGCGCTCACGGTATGGGCGTCCCATATTTTGTCGAAAAGCGTTTTGCCCATAATGGTTTTTCGATTAAACAGCGGCTACAACGCCTGCTTTAGCCACAATCTCGTGCAAATCTTCGTCCTGTACCTCTTTTTTAAGATCAGCTACCTCCAAAAAGAGTTGGTACACCTGATCCAATTCTGTTTTGCTGAGGTTGTAACCAACGTTTTTAGCCCGGTAAGCCAAGGCAGCCCGGCCACTGCGCGCCGTGAGCACTATTTTACTGTGATCGACGCCTACTTCCAAGGGGTCGATGATTTCATAAGTATCGCGGCGCTTGATGACGCCGTCTTGATGTATGCCGCTGGAATGGGCAAACGCATTGGCGCCTACGATGGCTTTATTGGGTTGCACCGGCATACCCATGCTATCGCTCACTAATCGGCTGGTGGGATACAGTAGCTTGGTGTTGATTCCGGTTTCAAGATGAAGGTAGGGATGTTGCTTTAAAATCATCACCACTTCTTCCAGCGAAGTATTGCCTGCCCGCTCCCCTACTCCATTGATGGTGCACTCTATCTGGCGGGCGCCATGCTGAGCGCCGGCAATGGAATTGGCGGTAGCCAAGCCCAGGTCGTTGTGGCAGTGCGTGGAAAGTATCGCCTTATCAATGCCCTTTACATTTTCTTTGAGGTAGCGAATTTTAGCGCCGTACTCTTCCGGCAGACAGTAGCCCGTAGTATCGGGGATATTCAGCACCGTAGCGCCCGCTTTAATGACGGCCTCGCATACGCGGGCGAGGTATTCATTATCGGTGCGGCCGGCGTCTTCAGCGTAAAACTCTACGTCCTCCTGAAAACGCTTGGCAAACTTCACAGCGGCCACCGCGCGCTCCAGAATTTCTTCCTGCGTACTTTTTAATTTATACTGAATGTGGTTGGCAGAAGTGCCAATACCCGTATGAATACGCCCCCGATGCGCATAGCGCAGCGCCTCTGCTGCCGTTTCAATGTCTTTTTCCACGGCCCTCGACAGGGCGCAGATGACAGGCTCGCGTACGGCGCGGCTCACGGCAATGACGGCCTCGAAATCGCCCGGACTCGAAATGGGGAAGCCGGCTTCGATGATGTCTACGCCCAGCCTTTCAAGCTGTTGGGCCACGGCCACTTTTTGGTCCATGTCCAATTTGCATCCCGGCACCTGCTCGCCATCGCGGAGGGTCGTATCGAAAATGTATACCTTATCGACTGCCATAAGCTCTACTCCTGTTTTAAAATAAAAATGTAAATTTGCGGCCTCCAAAGATATTTTCATTTGGCCTCCGCCATGAACCCAAAATAGTTCATTAGTCCAAGGGCTCAAAGCCAGACCTGATTTAGCAGTCGTTTGTTAATCAGTACATTAAGCAAAACAGTATTACAATGCCTAAACAAAAAACCGACGATCTCATGCAGCTCATCAACTCGCTCACGCGGGCTGAAAAGCGGCACTTCCGGCTTTTCGTCAAGCGAAATCAATCTTCGTCGGATATTTTGTTTCTTCAACTGTTCGATTTTCTCGATCGACAGGGCGAGTACGACGAAGAACAATTATTGGCCAAAATCCCCAACATCAAAAAAACCCAGCTCTCCAACCTCAAAGCCCACCTCTACAAGCAACTGCTCATCAGCCTGCGTCTCCTGAGCAAAAGCCACAATGAGGACATCCTCATCCGCGAAAACATCGACTACGCCCGCCTACTCTACAACAAAGGCCTGTACCGCCAGGCCCTCGACATACTCGAAAAAGCCAAAGAACGGGCCGCCGAAGCCGGTATGCTCAACCTCTCAATGGAAATTCTGGAGTTTGAAAAGCTCATCGAAGGCCAATACATAACCCGCAGCATAGAGGGCCGCGCCGAGGAGCTGGCCCAAGAGTCGCTCCGCATCAGCAATCAGGTTGCTTCATCCCACCGCTTCTCCAACCTCAGCCTGCGCATGTACGGCCTTTACCTCAAAATGGGCCATGTGCGCAACGAAGCCGACTATCAACACGTCAAGCAGTTCTTTCAGTCGCAGCTACCCGCTACCAGCTTCCAGGAACTCGACTTCTGGGGCCGCGTTTATTACTGTCAGTCGTTTGTTTGGTACCACCACATCACCCAGGATTTCCCCCTCTGCTACCGCTACGCCCAACGGTGGGTGGAAATTTTCCGCGACAACCCCCGCATGATGCAGTTGCACGGAGCTATGTACCTCAAAGGCTTACACAACCTCCTCAATGCCCTGTACAACATCTTGCACTACCCAAGATTTATGGAGGCTATGGCGATGCTGGAGGCCTTCCCTAAGCAATTTGATCTCGCAGAAGACCCCAATCTCGATGGGTTGTTTCATCTCTACCACTACATACACCTCATCAAAAAACACTTCATGGAAGGAGACTTCTCCGAGGGCGCCAAGACCATAATCCCCAACCTTATTTCTATTATCGACAACGATACCTACAATTGGGACGATCACCGCATCCTGGTGTTTTACTACCGCATCGCCTGCCTTTACTTCGGCAGCGGCGACAATGGCCGCGCCATAGATTTTCTCAACAAAATTATCAATCAGAAAAACCCCGACTATCGGGAAGACATTCAAAGCTTCGCCCGCATCCTCAACCTCATCGCCCACTTCGAGATGGGCAACCGCCAGTTGGTAGAATACCAGGTTAAGTCAGTCTTCCGATTCCTCCTCAAGGCTGAGGATATGAACGAAGTGCAAAAAGCCATCATACAATTCCTGCGCCGCATCCCGCGCATGCGCATGTCGGAGCTCAAGGAAGAATTTATCCATTTGAAAGAAAAACTCGTCGAGCTCGAACAGCGCCGCTTCGAACGACGCCCCTTCCTATACCTCGACATCATCTCGTGGTTGGAGAGCAAAATCGAAGGCGTTCCCGTCCAAACGATCATTCAACGAAAATTCCAAGAGCGCCAAACTTCGCTTACGTCGCCGGGCCGCTAAGCCATAATACCTTCATCGGCAAAGCTGTAGTAGCCATCTCCCGCAATAATGAGATGATCGAGCACCTGTAAGTCTAAGGCTTTTCCCGCCTGGCTCAACTTGCGGGTAAGTTCCAGATCAGCCTGACTGGGCAGCTTGGCCCCACTCGGGTGGTTGTGCACTAAAATGATGGAACCCGCGCCTAATTCGAGCGCCCTGCGAAAAACCAGCTTAGCATCTACCACAGTACCCGCCACCCCCCCGCTGCTGATCCGGTCGCGAGCAATGATGCGGTTGGCCCTATTCAGACACAATATCCAAAACTCCTCATGCGGAAGATCGGCCAACTGGCTGGCAATGGCGTCGTAGGCGTCGCGGCTGCACTGTACCTGAGGTTTATCGCGCAGGGGCGTCAGTTGGCGCCGTCGGCCCAGCTCTACGGCGGCGGCAATGGTTACGGCTTTGGCCTCACCCACGCCCTTATGGCGCATCAGATCGGTTATCGATAATTTCGACAATTCGTTCAGGTCGTTGGCTACCGCGCGCAAGATGCGCTGCGCCAAGGCTACTGCCGACTCTTCCCGCGTGCCCGACCCCAGCAATATGGCCAATAATTCGGCATCGCTGAGCGTATGACGGCCTTTGAGCAGCAGCTTTTCCCGAGGGCGGTCTTCTTCCGCCCAGGCTTTAATAGAGTTAATGCTCCTGTTTTCATAAGGAGTCGGAGTAGTCGCGTTGGTCATGATATGAGTACGTATCAGATAAAAATAGCATAAAAGTAAAGCCGGCTAAGTATCTTACC
>CAYOTJ010000192.1:0-263 GCA_964406855.1 uncultured Saprospiraceae bacterium | reverse complement strand
CGCCGGCTAACAGAGTTTCGCGTTTTTTCATTCCGCCGCTTCATCGCTCTGCCAGGTAAAACCATCCTAAAGGAAGCATTTCCTGAAGGGCTTCTACGCCAATAAAGCAATACACGACGGGCCTGCCCATCTGGTTGCTGGGAGATTTACCCGCGTTAGAACAGGTTAACTACTCTTACCGCTTGGCAAAAATCCAGGTTAGTAGGTGTGCCTACTTGTGTTATGCTTACTGTTTTGGGTACAATCACCGAGAAGTAATTGCT
>CAYOTJ010000191.1:2736-7128 GCA_964406855.1 uncultured Saprospiraceae bacterium | reverse complement strand
GCGGGGCCATAAGAGCGGAACACGGGGCGCCGCCTGTGCCGCCCCATAAACGCTACTCAGCGTAGGCGGTTATGGCGGCACAGGCGGCAGGGGCCCCCAAAAAAAACCGACGAAGCATGACGCGCCGCAGTTGTCGCTGCATTAGACTTGTCCTCCAAATCGACATTCATACGTCTTGGCTTGGAGAGCTATACCTTCCTGCTGTGTGAAAAGTTATTATTCCTATATTTGTCGCATGGCTCAAACAACCGCTTCCATGATTTCATCGGAACTGCTACGGTTCCTGCGCAGGTATTGGGGCCGGCTGTTGCTGCTGTTGTTGTTGGTATGGGTTTATACGGGCTTTCGGTTCAGAACCCCCGATCGGGAGGCCATAGCGTCTTTTAAAGCCGAAGGCGTTGCATTAAAAACGGGCTATTTTGCCCGGCATGGCAAACAACTGCATTACGCTCAGGTGGGCGACGACACCCGCCTGCCGCTATTGGTTTTTATACACGGCACTCCAGGCAGTTGGGCTGATTTTAAGGCCATTATGAAAGACGGCAGCCTGCGCGCCCGCTACCGTATGGTGAGCGTCGACAGGCCTGGCTTTGGCTTCAGCGACTTCGGAGAAGCCCTGCCCATGCAGGAGCAGGTGGTTCTGCTGGCCGCGCTGCTGGAGGAGCTCCGACAGGGCCCCCTACATTCGCGATACCATCCTGCCCGATGGCAATCATTTCCTGCCCTTCAACCGCGTGCCGCTCGTATGCCGGCTGTTGCTGGAAATGGCGCGTTCAGACCGCTAAACCATTAACTCAACATTTATAAATCATCCTGTATGAGAACAATACCTATGCTTGTTTTTATGGCGACCCTGCTGTGCGCCTGCCAGTCGGCTGAAAAACCTGCCGCCGCTTCTAATGAGCCTTCCAGTATAGAAGGCTACTGGATCAACGAGGCCTGGTGGCAACTGCTGCAAACCACCCGATCGCCGCGGCAGGCAGCCGAAAAGGGCGAAATTGCCGGCATTACCATACGCCAGGACAGCGGGCAGTGGGTGGCCCTCTTCAACTACAACTGGCACGAGGGTATGGACTACGGCTTGCCTCCGGGCCAGAATGGTAAATTTCCTTTAGCCTCCCGATACGAAGGCGCCGAAGGCCCTCTGCCCACCTTGGCGCTTACTCCTGAGGGTAAACTCGTCGTCGACAGCTTTACCTTCATCCGCCTCGGCGACGCCGCTACCGGCTACAACAAAATCAGGGCCGCTACTTTGGCGGGCGCCTATACGCTGCCCGACGGCGCCAAGGTGCAACTCAACGACGACGGAACCTTGTCTGGCCTGCCCGGCGGCTACCAGTCGTACGACCTGCTCAACGACTACATCATAGACGAAGTGGGCGAAGACCAGCTTATGCTCTTCAAGGCCGACAACGAGCCCGAGTTCTTCGCTTATCGCTTCAATGGCTCCAAGCTGCAAATCTTCACCATCACGGCCTACTCCGTCGACCCCGAAGCCATGCCCACCTACTCGCTTGGCGCTATGGCTTTTGAGCTGACGAGGAAGTAATTGGAAGCAAATGACCTTGGCGCAAAGCCGTTGCCAAGGTCATTTGTAATGGGATAGGGGAGTGTCTTAAACGAACTGGTAATCAGCATTTTACAGCAGGGCGCCCCGGACAAGGGATAGAAAGGAGCTCCTGCGACTGGATAGCCCGGCCGCCGCGCCGCCCGACATGAATTTTTGCTTAGCTTCCGCCATTTTCGGGCGGCGCGGCGGTGGCCCCTAAAAAAATAACTACGGCAGATGTGTATGCCTCAAGCAATGTTTTGTGGCCAACAACAAACCAACGACGGCGATAGCTCGTATATTTATAGTTCTCCAAGCCAGGATTTGTGAATCCTGACTTGCTCTTTTTCCGTCTGGCGGCGTTAAAAAGCCTCGCCATAGCTTAGGCTATGTCTGCGTTTTTTGCCTTGCCAGCCCAAAAATAGCGGCGTCAATTTTTCACTCATCTTAACTTGGAGAACTATATTCCGCAGAACAAGTCTATTCATAAAATATCCACTAACGCATGACCCAGTCCACTGCCCGGGCGCTGATCATCTCCAATGCCATAGAGGGGCTTGATCAGCTCTATCGAAATACGCCGGCCATCGAATACCACCTGTGCGAGGTGACCGCCGACTTTGACCCCGACCTGTCGGGCTATCACCTGCTGATTGTGCCCAATGGCAGCGATCATATAGCCATGTACCGCATACGCCATAAGGTAGAGGCCTTTCTGCAACAGGGCGGCGTGCTGTTTTGCTTTGACGGCTGGTTTACCAACTGGGTGCCGGGGCATCGCTGGGTAATGGACAATTCCCGCAAAACCATTGATGTGCGCTACCGATTGCATGAGGACAAATACGGCATCGCCGGAAATTTTAGCGCTGAAGACCTCTGTTTCTCTCATGGCATTAGCGGTTGGTGGTCGTGCGGCTACATTGAGCCGGCGCCGGGCGCCAGCGTATTGCTTGAAGACAACTGGGGCCGCGCGTTGGCCGTCATTGATCATAGGGTAACTACGCCCGGTATCATGGTGCTGACGGCCAGCGGCCCGGCCGGCGACTTCTCCTACGCCACCACCGACGACGACCGGGCCGGCGCTGCCATGTCGGAGCTGTACCAGGCTTTTCTCAGATTGCTGCCAGAGCGGCATCACTAACCAAAATCAATTACCTGCTATGGAAAATCCCAAAATAGGGCTCATCTTCAACGGCGTGTGGTCGCACTACGCTTTTGCCAAAGCCACCAAGTACCGGGAGTTGTACGAGCTCATCTATGTACACGATCTCAATGCAGCCGCGCTGGCGCGGGTGGAGGCGCTGGCCATCCCCTTCCAGTCGAACCACCAGGCCATAGCGGAGCGCAAGGGCCTCATCTACAATTTTCTGGCGGCGGGCAAAAAACTGTTTGTTGAGGGCGACAGCTCGGCCAGTTGGCTCGATGCCCGCTGGGAAGACCGGCCTGTGAACAACTACTGGTGGGTGAAAGACCCCAACAACCCGCCGCTATCTGAAACCGACTATGAGCATCCGTTGTATGCCGGGCTCAAACCCCGACATGCTTTCTGGCACTACCACGGGGTATATACGGCCGTACCCGAGCACGCCCGCATCATACAGCGCAACGTAGACGGCGAAGTGATTACCTGGGAGACCCACCACTATGGAGGCACACTGCTGGCCACTACCCTCGATCCGATTGTGGAGCACGGGGTGCAGCAGATTACGCACCTCGACCACTATTGCGATCGGCTCACAGAATGGCTGATTGGCGTGCGGCCGGAAGGGCGCTTTGAAATATTGCCTCAGGACTATGGCGTGGCTGCCGTATAAGCCCCTCAAAATATGCAACCTGCTGAAGTAAAAGCAACCGTAAAGCGGGAGTATGGCGCCATCGCCCAACTGACCGACGAGCGCGGCCAGGCCTGGCAGCGCGACCACATCTGCAAGCCCATCTTCGACCCCATCGCCGATGTCTACCCCCGGTTAGATGGCTACGAAGACGAAGCCAATCTGGGGCTGGGCTGCGATCAGCCTACCCGCTACCTCCATCTGAAAGCCGGCGAACGGGTAGTCGACTTGGGCTGCGCGGCCGGCGTCGATAGCTTCATCGCCCGCCGGCTCGTAGGCGACGACGGCCGCATAACCGGCATCGACCTAACCCCCGAACTGCTGGAGCGCGCCCGCGGCATTGCCGCCCGCCGCAGATTAACCAATATGACGTTTATCTGCGCAGATATCGAACAGTTGCCCATACCTGACGCCACTCAGGACGCAGCCATGAGCAATGGCGTATTTAGCCTCATTACAGATAAGGCCAAGGCCTTTGCCGAAATCCACAGGGTACTGCGTTCGGGCGGGCGCTTTTGCATCTGCGATCTGGTGCGTCGCTCGGATATCCCGGAGGCCATTCTGGCCGACACCCTGGCTTTTACGGGTTGCCTCAACGGGATATACGAATTGGATGCCTATGAAGCCTACGCCCGTGCGGCCGGATTTGAAGCGGTGACGGCCGCCGCCCTTAGGCCGGTAGCTACGCCTTTTGCAGCCGACGGCAGCCCGCTCGTACTCTGGGCTGCCGCCCTTACAGGGCTGAAGAAATGACGTGAGCCATATACCGCGTATAGGCAGGTTTGGGGCGTAGCTGCTATGTTTATAGTTCTCCAAGCCAAGATTTGTGAATCTTGGCTTGGAAAACTATATGCCCAAAGCTTGCCTCCACAAACAACAAAAGCCCGCAGCGTATGTAGTCGCTGCGGGCTTTGTATTGGGGGCCCGAGGGGGTTATTCCCATGTTACCCCAGCACCTGACGCTCGCCTAAGAAAGGCTGATCGTAGAAGCGCTTGCCGGTAGCCCGGTAG
>CAYOTJ010000191.1:0-2726 GCA_964406855.1 uncultured Saprospiraceae bacterium | reverse complement strand
GATTGAGGGGCTCGCCCAACCCGGTGGGGTCGACGTCGCTTTTTACAAAATGAACCTCGATGGCTTTGGGCGCCTCGCCATGCCGAATGAGGCGGTATTGATGGAAGTTATTTTGTTCCGGGGCGCCGTCTTTGAAGGTTATGGCGCTGTACATGGCATGCCCGATGCCGTCTACTACGCCGCCTTCGGCTAAGTTGGCAGCAGCGATGGGGTTTACCACAATGCCGCAGTCTACGGCGCAACATACCTTCTGAATGACGGGCTTACCCTTGTCCATCGCCATATCTACTACCTGGGCTACGTAGGTATTGTGGCAGAAGTAGGCGGCTACCCCGCGGCTTTGGCCGGCATCAGCTTTGCCCCAACCCGACTTTTCGCGTACCAATTTCAGCACGCCGGCATAGCGCTCGGGGTCGTAGTCGTTGTCTTTGCCCACCGGATTTTTGGCGGCGCGGTCTAAGAGTTCCAGGCGCAGCTCAATGGGGTCCTTCCCCATCAACTCGGCCAGCTCGTCGAGGAACGACTGTTCGGCGCCGGCAATGAAGTTGGAGCGCGGCGCCCGGAAAGCGCCCACGGAGATGTTAGACTCTAATTCCCATTCTTCGGCTAAGTAGTTGTCAACGGCGCCGGCCGGGAATCGGTTGGTGGCTAAAGGGCTTTCAGGTATGCCGCCCGCCCGCACATGGAAGCCAATGAGGTTGTTGTTGGCGTCGAGCGCCGCCCGGTAGGTAGCATGGTAAGCAGGGCGGTAAATGCCAAACGTCATATCGTCCTCGCGGGTATAGACGAGCTTCACCGGGGCGTTCATCTTTTGCGATATGATGGCGGCTTCTACCACAAAATGCCCGTAGAGCCTGCGCCCAAAGCCGCCGCCCTGCCGCGTCATTTGGATGTCAATTTGCTCTACCGGCAACCCTAAGCGCGCAGCCACGCTCTTCTCAATAAACTCGGGGGTCTGGATAGGCCCTGCCAGCTCGGCCTTATCGGCCGTAACATGAGCAAAAAAGTTCATGGGCTCCATCGGGCTGTGGGCTAAGAAGGGCGCCGAATAGCTGCGCTCCAGCACCTTAGCTGCGTTTTTGAAGGCAGCTTCGGGGTTGCCGTCTTTGCGCGATACCTTGGCTAGCTTGCTGCCCAACGCAGCCATCTTAGCGCTGTGATCGGCGCTGTTTTCCAATCCGGCAGGAACTTTTTTAGATTCTGTATTGCCCGAGAAGGAAACAAAAGGATCATTGTAGGTCTCAAAGGGCTCCCACTCCAATTTGAGGGCCTTTTTGGCATTCAGGACCTCCCAGGTGGAATTGCCTACCACAACGGCCAATTCAGAGAAGGAAACCGTATCTACCCACTGCTTGGCATAATCGCCTGGGTAAGTGTTGATGGTAAATACATCGCGGATGCCGGGCATGGCGCGGGCTGCCGAGTCGTCTATCGACTTCAGCCTGAGGCCAAAGGCCGGCGCATGAACGATCATCGCTATAAGCATGCCTTCGCGCTGATAGTCGAGGCCAAACAGGGGCTGGCCCGTAACGATCTTCCGGCCGTCGACGTTTTTGCGCGGGGTGCCAATGATTTTAAAGTCTTTGAGGTCTTTGAGGGTCACCTCGGCGGGCGGCTCCAGTTGGGCTGCCGCCGAGGCCAGCTCGCCGTAAGTAGCCGAGCGGTTGCCGGCTTTGTGGTATACCACGCCGGCTTCCGTAGTGATTTCGGATAACGGCGCCTGCCATTGTTGGGCGGCGGCCTGGCACAGCATTTGGCGTGCTGCGGCGCCGGCCATGCGCAGCCCTTCCCAACCCTGGCGTATCGACTGGCTGCCGCCGGCCAACTGGCGGGTGAAGATGGCCGTGTTGAGCGGCGCCTGCTCCACAATGACGTTGTTCCAGTCTACGTCCAACTCCTCGGCCACAATCATGGGCATAGAGGTTTTTACGTTCTGCCCAATTTCAGGGTTGGGCGACATGATGGTCACCAAGCCGTTTTCGCCTATCTTCAGAAAACCATTGAGCTCAAACCACTCTTTGGGCATATCGAGTACCGCTTCGGGCTTCGACTGGCAGGAGGCCAACCAGCTAAAGCCCAGCACCATGCCGCCCCCGGTAACCGCTACCGTCTTGAGGAAGGAGCGCCTCCCGTATGATGTTTTTACTACTGTCATAGTCGTATTGCTGCTTTGAATTAGGAATTAGCGGCGGTTTTGATGGCCGCCTTGATGCGCGTATAGGTGCCGCAACGACAGATGTTGCCGTGCATGGCGGCTTCAATTTCCGCATCTCCGGGCTTGGGATTGGCCTTCAGCAAGGCCGCCGCATTCATAATCTGGCCCGCCTGGCAATAGCCGCACTGGGGCACATCGTGTTCGAGCCAGGCGAGCTGCAAGGGATGATCGCCGTTAGCCGATAACCCTTCAATGGTGGTCACGGCCTGGCTACCTACCTGAGATACAGGTAGTTGGCAGGAACGGACGGCTACGTCCTCCAGATGCACCGTGCAAGCGCCGCAGGCCGCTACGCCACAGCCGTATTTGGCGCCCACTAAGTTGAGGTGGTCGCGCAGCACCCAAAGCAGCGGCGTGGCAGGGTCCACGTCAACTTGCCGCTGCTCGCCGTTGATGTTGAGCTTGATAATTGCCATAACGTATTGTTATTCATTTTTTTAAAACAAAAATAAGCCTTGGTTGCGCAAGGTAGTCTACGACTTTTTCTCGTCTCAGAGGTGGGGAGCAACAG
>CAYOTJ010000190.1:0-7130 GCA_964406855.1 uncultured Saprospiraceae bacterium | reverse complement strand
GCGGTAGGTGTTGCGGTAGGTGACGTTGTTGTCGAGGAGGCCGAAGGGGAGCCCGGTACCTACGGTGAGGTTGACGTGGGTTTTGAAGCGGTCGTTGCTCTTGAGGTAATCTTGGAAGAAGATGCTGAGCTGCATGAGGCGGTCGGTGGGGCGGGGTACGTCTCTGACGGGCGTGCCTTCGGCTTGGCCTACTTCGCGCACGAGGTGTTGGACGCCGTCGAGGCGCTCGCGGGTGCGCAGGAAGCTGAGGTTGATCCAGCTTTCGGCGCCGGGCACAAACTCTCCGTTGAGGCGCATATCGAGGCCGGCGGCATAGCCGGAGGCGTCGTTGAGGCCGCTGTACTGGATGCGGACGTTTTCGATTTCGTAGCTGATGAGGTCCCACATGGATTTGTAGTAGGCCTCGGTGATGAAGCGGAATTTTTTGGGATTGCGCTTGCCCCAGTAGAAGTCGAGGGTCATGCCGGCTACCAAGTGGATGGACTTTTGGGCCAGCACATCGGTATTGACGAGGCCGTTGGGGGCGCGCATCTCGCGGTAGAAGGGGGGCTGGAAGTAGTAGCCTGCGGCGAGGCGATAGCTGATGTCGCGGCGCTCGGTGAGGGGTTTGTAGAGCAGTTGGGCGCGGGGCGAGAGGAGAAATTCGCCGTTGAGGTCCCAATAGGAGGCGCGCAGGCCTGCCGACAGGCGGAGCTCGCCTTTTTCGTCGCGGCGCCAGGTGTAGGTGTCCTGGAAGAAGGCCGAGAGGCGGTTGGAGCGGAGTTCGTTGCGGGTTTTGAGTACGGTGAAGAGGAGCACATCGCTGGTATCGTAGGGGAGGGAGTAGCCGGCGGAGTCGAGGCGTTCCCATTCGTTGAGGTAGTCGTCGATGCGTTCGTGCTGGGCCTTGACGCTCCACTGCAGGAAGTGAGTTTTGGTGAGGTTGTCGTCGGGGGTATCGAGCTGGATTTCCATGCCGCCCCGGTGTTCGGCATTGTAGACCTGGATGTCGAGGAAGTTGCGGACGTACTGTTGTTGTTCGCCGGCGCCGAGTTCGGAAAGCACTTCGCCAAAGGTTTCGCTGCCGAGGTTGTTGTCGATCTGGCGGAGGCTGTAGCGGCCGGAGATGTCGATGCGTTCATTTTCATCGCTGCGGTAGGCCGAGAACAGGAATTTGAGGAAGAATGGGTTATGGGAGCGATCGGGGAGATAGGTGAGCGAGAGGCCGCCCATCTGGGTGGTGAAGTCGTCGACCTCCTGGCCTTCGAAGACGCTGAAGAGCTGTAGGGCGAAGTCGATGTAGCCGAAGCCGGTGGTGCGTTCGACGGGCCGGAACTGGTAGACGCTGCGGTTGTAGTTGGCGAGGAGGCCGAGTTGCCAGTTGGGGTTGAGGTCGTAGGTGACGTAGCCCTGGATGTCGGAGAAGTTGGGGAGGTACTCGCCGGTGACGTCGAGGCTGCCGAGGAGGTATCGGTTGGTTTTATAGCGGGCGCCGAGGAGGTAGCGAACGCGGCGGTAGTTGTCTTTGCCGGCGCGGAAGCTGCCTTCGAGGTGGGCAGAGCCGCCGAGGAAGCTGAGGCCTGCGCTGGCGCGGAGGCTGTCAGGGCGCTTGTACTTGATGTCGAGCACGCTGGAGAGTTTGTCGCCATAGCGGGCTTCAAAGCCGCCGGAGGAAAACAGCAGCGACTGCATGAGGTCGATGTTGGGGAAGGAGAGGCCTTCCTGCTGGCCGGCGCGAATGAGCTGGGGGCGGTAGATTTCGAAGTCGTTGACGTAAACGAGGTTTTCGTCGTAGTTGCCCCCCCGCACGTTGTATTGGGAGGTGAGCTCGCCGCCGGCCCCGCTGCTGACGCCGAGGGCCAGGTGGGGCAGGGCGCTTTCGAGGTTGCCGGTGGTGCTGGGTAGGAGCTTGAGCTGGGTGACGTCTTCGCGGATGAGGCCGCCGTCGTCGATTTTGCTTTCGCGCACGATGACTTCGATTTCGCTATCGGAGTTGGCTAAGGAGACGTCGACTTGGCGGCTCGTGCGGGCCGGCATAGGCGATATGGTAGCCCGGGTGTCTTTGTAGCCGATGCGGGAATAGACGACAACAACTTCTTTATCGGTGGGGATAAACAACTGGTAGCGGCCGTTGACGGCGCTTTCCACGGCATTGTTGCTGCCTTCTATATAGATGGTGACGAGCTCTACCGGTTGGTTGGTGAGGGCGTCGGTGACGATGCCGGTGATGAAGGCGCGCTCGGGCGTTTGGGCGCCGAGCAGGCCGCAGTATAACAGCAGACCCGCGAGGGCCGATAGGTATTTCATACAAACAGTGTTTGCGCCGGGGCGCGAAAGATAATTGCCATTCTGGCGGTAACTAAACCATTAACGCTTGTCGCAGCGAGCTTGTATCAGAGATTCAAGTCATTAACGTTTGCCATTCGCGGCCGATGTCTTTGAGTTGGCGAACGGCTTCGGCGGGGTCGGGGGCTTTGAAGACGCTGTTGCCCGCTACCAGCACATCGGCGCCGGCGGCTAAGATTTCGCGGGCGTTTTGCAGGCCTACGCCGCCGTCGACCTCTATGAGGGCCCTGGCGTTCTGGATGGTGATCATCTCTTTGAGTTTCCTGATTTTGGGAATGCTCTGGTAGACAAACTTCTGGCCGCCAAAGCCGGGGTTAACCGACATGATTACCACCAGATCAATGTCTTCAAGTATGTCTTCCAGCAGATGCACAGGGGTGTGGGGGTTGATGGCAACCCCGGCTTTAGCGCCCGTTTCTTTGATCTGCTGTACAACGCGGTGGAGATGGGGGCAGGCTTCATAATGCACGGATATCACATCGGCGCCGGCTGCCCGGAAACCTTCTATATACCGCTCCGGCGATTCGATCATGAGGTGAACGTCGAGCGGCTTATGGGCCAGCTTGTGGATGGCTTCCACTACCATCATGCCAAAGGTGAGGTTGGGCACAAAGCGGCCGTCCATGACGTCAAGGTGAAACCAGTCGGCCTCGCTTTGGTCAACAAAGGCCACTTCCTCCGCAAGGCGCGTAAAATCGGCCGCCAGCATGGAGGGGGCCACTAAATGTTTTTTCATCTCAAAAGGATATTATATCTTTGCCGTTGGGCCGGGACAAAAATAAAAAAACCGGTTGGGTTCGCCAACCGGTTTTGAAAAGAGCTTTGAGAGGCTATCTACATACCAAATCAGAACATCCTTTGATGCTCTTAGAACTTCATGAGATTATAATGATCGTCATTCGTGGGATTATAAAAACTCATTAGCAACAAGTCGTAAAAAACATCATTCAAAAATCGGTCAATAATTTTGAGGCCATCCTTATCATGAGATCATAATCGTCATTAGCAATTTCTTGTTCAGCCGTCGTTATTTCCATATCTTCAACTGACAATACAAAGGTCGCTTCTCCGGGGATATTAGATAAGTACAATTTGCCTTGTTGCTGGAATTGGTAATTGATTTTTGAAGTTCATTAAATAATTGAATATCAAATTATTAAATTGCATTTAGTTTATTAAAACTGGGTTATTGAATATACTTTCTGGATTTTTATGCGGCCGTTAAGTGACTTTTTTTTCAAAAAAAAGGTTGGGTAGGGGCAAAAAAGCTCTTTTAGACCCTGAGCAGGGGAGCGAACTGAGAAATCAGCGGCCATTTATGCGCTGTAGATAGGCCTCCCAATCGGCGGGGGTATCCAAATCGAGTAACCCATCGGGGAAATTTACGGCGGCAGGAGCGTCTCCTTCGCGTCGGAGCAATAGCGGCCGTGCGCCGGCGGCGCCGTCTAAGGCGAGCAGTTCGGTGAAATACACCCGGGATAGCAAGCAGGGGGTACCCCATTGCCTGGGGTTGTAGCGCGCCACGACGGCTGAAGCGCCGGTTTGGCGCCAGACGGCAAGCAGTTGGGTTACTACATCAGCAGATAGGAAGGGCTGGTCGGCCACGGCAATGACGACGGCCTGGAGCTGCGGATGGGTAGCCAGCATCTGGGTCATACCCGCCGCAATGGAGGCGCCCATACCCGCTTCCCAGCGCTCATTGACGGTGGCGTGCAGGGGGAGGCCGCTGAGCGCCGCCTCTACAGCCGGAGCCTGGGCGCCCGATACAACCCATAGAGGGAGGTTGGGTACAGCTAAAAGTTGAAGGGCTATCCGCCTCACCAACGGCATACCGCCCACATCGAGCAATTGCTTGGGGCGCCCCATGCGCGTAGAGGCGCCGGCCGCCAATAACAGGCAGGCACAGTGGGGCTGGGCGGAATCCACCGTTTACTCCTCTTCGCCCTCGGGCCGGTCGGCGCCCATCTGGTTCTCGGCATAGAGGCGGGTGAAGAGCTCGTCTACCCGGTACATTTCGTCGAGGGTGTCGTCGAGGAACAGCGCAATGTCGGGGATGCGCCTAACCTGGCGGCGGAGGCGTTGGGCCAGCGATTGGCGCAGGCGGGTCAGTTCTTCTTCCAGTTCGAGTAATACCCCTTGTTTGTGGTCGATGTTGTAAACGCTGAGGTATATTTTAGCCTCGCTGAGGTCGGGCGTCATTTTAACGCTGGTGACGGTTACGAGGGGTTCTGCACCATATATATAGGCGCCTTCTTCCTGAAGGACTAAGCTGAAGTTGCGCTTGACGAGCTCGGCTACCTGCCGTTGGCGTACGGTTTCCATAAGTTGAAACAACTGAATGATCAATAGTTGTGCCGGCGAGCCGGCCCTGCACTTGCTTTCGCAAAAGGCGAAAGTAGGGCTTATTGCTGATTTGCAGCGAAAAAAACCAACAAAAAACGCAGTAAATTAGTTCTCGCTTTTGGTTAAAAGGCAGAAAATGGCTAACTTTGTAAGCAATTTGTTTTAAATGAAACCGGAAGTCCACCCACTTGACATTTCCATCGAGTACCTGAAGGGGGTAGGGCCCGTTAGAGGCGAGCTCTTGAAGAAAGAACTGGGCATTTATTCCCAGGGCGATCTCTTATTGCAATACCCTTACCGCTACATCGATAAAACGCAGTTTCACCGCATCGCCGATGTGCGGGAGGAGAGCGGCTGGGTGCAATTGCGCGGGGTGCTGCGCCGCTTAGAGATGGCCGGCGAAGGCCGCAAGCGCCGCCTCACGGGCGTGCTGCGCGATGCCAGCGGCGCCATCGATCTGGTGTGGTTCAGCGGCATCCACTACTTGGAGAAGACGCTGGCCGTAGGGCAGGAATACGTAATCTACGGCAGGATCAACGAGTTCAACGGCCAGCCCAATATGGCCCACCCGGAGATGGAGCCCGTCAGCGAGGCCAATACCCGCGAAGCGTCTACTTTCGCGCCTGTTTATACCAGCACCGAAAAGCTCAATCAAAAGGGCCTCGATGCCCGCGCGCGCCGCCGGCTGATGCAAACGCTGTTTGAGAAGTTAGAGCCCGCCCACGTTCCGGAGATGCTGCCAACTCACATCTGCCAGTTGCTGCGCTTGCCAGATCGGTTTACAGCCCTCAAACACATCCACTTTCCCTCCAACCAACAGGAATTGGACGCAGCCCGCAATCGGCTCAAATTTGAAGAACTGTTTTTGCTGCAACTGCGGCTGCTACAGCTCAATCGACGCCGCCGGCAAGCGGCAAGGGGAGTTGTCTTCGAGCGCATCGGCGAATACTTCAATCGTTTTTTTCACGAGGTGCTGCCCTTTGCCCTCACCGACGCCCAAAAGCGGGTGTTGAAAGAGATTCGGCGCGACTTAGGCTCCGGCGCCCAGATGAACCGACTCTTACAGGGCGATGTAGGCAGCGGCAAAACGGTCGTGGGCCTGATGTCGATGCTCATGGCAAGCAACAATGGCTATCAGGCTTGCCTGATGGCGCCCACCGAAATTCTGGCCCAGCAACACTATCTCGGCATCAGCGAGCTGGCCGAGCCGCTGGGGCTTAAGGTGGGTTTTCTGTCGGGTAGCGTCAAAGGCAAAGCCCGAAAGGCCCTACTCCAAGGGTTAGCCGCCGGCGAAATCCACATCGCCATCGGCACGCATGCGCTTATAGAGCCTAATGTGGTTTTTGCCCGGCTGGGGTTGGCCATCATCGACGAGCAGCACCGGTTCGGGGTAGAGCAGCGCGCCAAACTCTGGAGCAAAAGCGAGCCCCTGCCACCCCATGTACTGGTCATGACGGCCACGCCCATACCGCGCACCTTAGCCATGACGCTATACGGCGACCTCGACGTGTCGGTCATCGACCAGTTGCCGCCCGGCCGCAAACCCATTCAAACCATGCACCAAACCGAGCACCACCGCGCCCGGGTCATCGGCTTTATGCGCGAGCAAATCGGCCTTGGCCGCCAGGTGTACGTGGTGTATCCCCTTATTGAAGAGAGCGAAAAGTTAGACCTCATCGCCTTAGAAGCCGGCTATGAGGCCATGTGCCGCGAATTTCCGGCCCCCCAATATCAGGTGAGCATCGTTCACGGCCGCATGAAAGCCGAAGATAAAGACTTTGAAATGCAGCGCTTCAAGCAGGGCGAAACTCAGCTAATGGTAGCTACTACCGTCATTGAAGTGGGTGTGAACGTGCCCAACGCCAGCGTGATGGTTATCGAAAATACCGAGCGCTTCGGCCTCTCGCAGTTGCACCAGTTGCGCGGCAGGGTAGGGCGGGGCGCCGATCAGTCGTACTGCATCCTCATGTCGAGCTTTAAACTGAGCCAAGACAGTCGCGAGCGCATCAATACCATGGTGCGCACCACCAATGGTTTTGAAATTGCCGAGGCCGACCTCAGGCTCAGAGGGCCGGGCAACATCGAAGGCACCCAACAGAGCGGCCTGCTCAACCTGCGCATTGCCGACTTAGCCAAAGACGGGCGCATCATCCAAACAGCTCGCGAACTGGCCCAAGCGCGGTTGGTAGAAGCTTCCAAATTTGTAGCGGAAGTCCACCGCCCCTTAGCGGCCTACCTCGAAAAGCATCTGCGCGCCGTAAAGGGCTGGAGCCGCATCAGTTGATGCGCGGCTATGTGATCGGGGTTACTGAATAGCCCGCCGGGTACCGCCAATTTTGCGCCATATTAACGATCAAATACACTTATGTTCGGATTCATCAAACGCTTACTGGGCGGCGGCAACGACGCCCAACTGGGAGAATGGCTACAAAATGGCGCCATCATCATCGACGTGCGCACGC
>CAYOTJ010000189.1:0-7134 GCA_964406855.1 uncultured Saprospiraceae bacterium | reverse complement strand
CCCATTACCCGCGATCTTTTGCTGATAGAAGACCCCGATAACGACCCTACTCAGCTACAGTTTACGGTAGTGACGCCTCCGGCGCATGGCGAGATATTGCTGGCCGGTAATGTGCTGAATGCCGGCGGACAGTTTCGCCAAAACAGCGTTGATGTGGGCAACCTCTACTATACGCACGACGGCAGCAATACCCAGGCCGACCGCTTCACCTTTGTGGTGCAAGACGGCACCGGCGGCTTCCTGCCGGTAGAGACGTTTGAAATCCGCATTGATGAAGACGCAATGGTCAATACCGATCCGATACCGGACGCGGGCCTCAGCTTCCGCCTCTTCCCCAACCCGGCCGGAGATTGGGCCAGACTACAAACGTCGGAGCCACTGGAAACCGATCTTCCCGTGCGCATCATCAACGCGCATGGCCAGCTCATCAGCAGCTCTGTGTTGGCCAAGGGGCAGTCGGAGTGGGCCATCAATACTACTAACTATGCCGCGGGCGTCTACTTTGTGCAGGTAGGGGCTCACAGCCGTCGATTGGTTATACAGCGGTAGTGTAGGGCGTATTCTTCGGCACGGATATGCCACCGCAATCCCGGGCATGGGCCATAGCGCCTGTGTCCGGGATTTTTTTTGGGGGGCAGGTTTTTTTTTAGTTGTTTGCCCGGCTATCGCTTTGGGCGCCTCCGGGCAACTTCGCCCTTGCGCGCAGCGCCGGTATGCGCCCGGGGCAGGGATGGGAGTGGAAGTGCCGCCCCAAAGCGGCACTTGGAACGGACAGCCCGGCGCCGCCCGTGCTGCCACAGCAGCAGGGTGTTATGCGGCGGCCCCCCAAAAAGAGCGACTCCCCTCCGGATTGCGCCCCGCTTGCAACCCAATGGCTGCCCGCGTCGTTATTATGGCTACGCGCCGCGTTTGGCGCTGGTTTTAAGCCGAACACATGAGAAGGAGTTGGTTTGTGATGGCCCTGCTGGCCGGCCTGCTGGCGAGCTGCTCGCCGGGCGGAAAGCGGGCCGAGGCGCCCTTGGCTTTTTTTGACCTCAAGGGCTATATGGAAGCCGAAGTGAAAGCGCTGCAAAAGCGGCAACCCAAGGCGTATAAGTCGCTGACATTTAATGGTAAAACCGAAGAGCAGCGCCCTGGTCGCCTCGATTATGCGCAGGAGCTGGCCCTTTTTATTCAGGCCGACATCAACCGGCCGGCCTGGCGCGAGAGCTACCGCATCGACAGCGTTTCGGGGAGCGCCGGCCTGGAGGCGCTGGAGTACGAGGCCCTCAATGAAGACCTGCCTACGCGCCGCCTGCGCATCGACTTTGGCCCCGGAGGGGGGGTAAGCCGCATCTTGGTGCGGGAGCGCCACCACTCGGTGTTGGCCAACAGCGAGCGCGAGCTGGTATACCTGCCCGACGAAGGCTACCGCATCAATGCTGCCCAGCAGGGCCAGTCTGGCGACAATGTTGTGGCCATGCAGGTGACCTGGCTCAAGGCCCGTTAGTACCCGAACACTTCTTCCATGCTGAGCTCGCGCACCGGCCCAAACCCGGCCAAGTAGTCGAGGGGCACATTGCTGCGGTCGCCGAGTACGAGCAGCTTGTAGCGGCGCCCTTTGACGTAGCGCTGGTGAAAGTCGATGAGCGTTTGGGGGGCGGTGCGCTGGAGCTGCTGGTACATATCGCGCAGCAGATCGTGTTGGTAGCCAATATCCCACGAATTTTGGGCCTCCCAGTACAGGCGGCGGGGCGATATGCGGTCGCTTTCGATACGCTGTAGCAGCGACTGCCGGGCCTGCTCGATGGCTTCTTCCACCACGGGCATATCCTCAATGATGTTCATGAGGGCGGGGAGGGCGTCGGCCACCTTATCGGGCTGGGTGCCCACGTAGGCGCGCAGGTAGTGGGCGCGGTCCTGGCGGTCGGGGCTGCTGTAATAAGCGTAAGTGCTGTAAGCTAAGCCCTTCGACTCGCGTATTTCCTGGAACACAATCGACGACAGGCCGTAGCCGAAGTATTCGTTGTAGAGATCCTGGAGGTTATGCTCTTCGAGGTTAAAGGAGGGCGTGCCTTTGGATACCAGCATGAGGTCGGTTTGTACGATGGGGAAGTGTACAAAAAGCACCTCATTGGCGTCGGTGGGGAGCTGCTCGAAGCGAGGCTTGGCGGGGGGAGGCAGCAGTTGAGCCGGGCGGCGGTGGTAGCGCAGTATGGTGTCGAGGGCGCGTTGGGCGTCGTATTGGCCATAGTAGTAGATGCGGCGCTCGTAGTTGAGCAGGTTGCGCAGGGTGTCGGCGAGCTCGGCGGGCTCAATCTGGCGCAGTTCCTCCACGCTGTAGCGGTAGGTATAGGGCGAGTTGGCGCCATAGCGGGCGTAAGTGGTCATGGCCTCGCGCAGGATGACGCTGCGGTCTTGCTTGGCGTTGGCGCGCTTGAGCAGCACGTCTTCCAAGACCAGTTCCCATACCTCGGGGTCGGGTTGCACATCGGCCAGGATGTGCTCCATGAGCTGCACGCCGGCTTCCATTGATTCTTCGAGGCCGGTAAGCGATATATGAGAGCGCTCGTCGTAGTTGAACACCTCAAAGTGCAGCCCCAGCCGGAAGAACTCCCGCTGTATGTCGGCGGCGGTCAGGCGATTAGTGCCCAAATAAGGCAGGTAACCCACAGCCAGGGCGAGCTTGCGGTCGTTGAGCTTGCCCATTTCAAAGATATAGTCGAGGCGGAAGGCTTCATTGGTGGGGTTGCGCACGTAGTGGTAGGCTAAGCCGGGCTGCAACTCCTGCTTGTGGATATCGCCCTCAAAATCGGCGAACGTAGGCGTGAGCCTGGGCGCCGGCTGGCTCAAAAACGCGCGGCCGAAGGCCGAAAGCTCGTCGCGCTGGAGTTGGATGGGCGTTATGGCGGGTTTTTCCACCTTGATCACCTTGGGGTCCTGGCCCTGTTGTTTGTGTACGGAGGCATAGCCGTTGGGGGGGCACAGCCGCTGCACATAAGCCATCACGTCGGCCTTGGTGCGCCGGCGCAGCCAGTCGTAGCGCTGCACATAGCGATCCCAACTGACGCCCAGCACAAAGCAGTTGGTCATGGCCGCTACGCGGGCGTCGTTGTTGTCGTAGCCTTTGGCGTCGGCCAGCTTCAGGTCTTTGATGCAGGCCTCCAGGAGCCAGTCTTCCCACTCGCCGGCGGCCAGCAGTTGCATTTGTTCCAGCATCAGGGCCTCCAATTCTTCGAGCGACTGCCCCTCGCGGGGTTTGCCGAACAGGCCCAATATGCTGTAATCTTCAAAGAGCCAGGAGTAGGCCTCGGCCTCCAGCACTTTTTGCTCCTGGTTGAGGTTGAGGTCTACGAGCCCGGCCTGCTGATTGAACAGCAGATGCTGCACCAGTACCGCCATGAGGCCGTCGTCGCTGCTGCCCGGCCCCAGCCGCCAGCCCATCATCACGTAGGGCGACTCCTGCCCCCACACCTCTTTGCGCACGGGCGCGAGTATGGGGGGCTGTTCGTCGTATTGGAAGGGGGGGAAGTCGTTGGGCTGATAATCGCCAAAATAGCGCTCCGCTAAGCGCGCCACCTCCTGGGGGTCAAAATCGCCGGCCAGCACCAGCGCCATGTTATTGGGTACGTAATAGGTTCGGAAAAAGGACTCAATGAGCCGCATTGAGGGGTTCTTCAGATGCTCCGGCCGCCCGATGATGGTTTCGGTGCCGTAGCGGTGGTTGGGGAAGAGGGCCGACAGCAGCGCATGGTGCGTCTTGCGGAAGTCGTTGTCCTGCCCGATGTTAAACTCCTCGTAGACCGTCTCTAACTCGGTATGGAAGAGGCGCAGGGCTAAGTAGCGGAAGCGCTCCGACTCCAACCTGAACCAGCGTTCCAGCTCATTGGCCGGAATGTCGTTCACGTATACCGTTTGCTCAAGGCCCGTATAGGCGTTGGTATCCCGCGAGCCTAAGGCCGTCGAGAGGCGGTCGTATTCGTTGGGCGCCACAAAGGCCGTTGCCTCCTGGCTCAGCCGGTCTATATCGGCATAGATGGCCTTGCGGCGCTCGGTCTCTGTATCGGGGGTAGCGCGGTACTGCTCAAAGAGGTCGGCAATTTGCTCTAAGTAGGCGCTCTCCTTCTCCCAGTCGAGCGAGCCAATGGCGCTGGAGCCCTTAAACAGCATGTGCTCCATGTAGTGCGCCAGCCCGGTGGCATGAGCGGGGTCGTACTTGGCGCCGGCCCTAAAGGCGATGTTGGTGAACACCCGCGGTTCATTGCGGTTCACGCTCATATACAGCCTCAGTCCGTTGGGTAGTTGATGGTGCAACATCCCCATCGGATCGTTGGGCCACTGGTCAAAAGTTTTTGTCGTTTCGGTAGTCGCTTGGGTCATCCGGTCAGATTTGAAGTAAACAACGAACGGCAGGCGCTAAAGTTGCCTGCCGGTGCGCTGCTACAAAGGTAAACCATCGGGCGGGAAAAGCAATTTTTAGTGCGAAAACCTGCGTGAAGACAGAGCCTGAAAAGAGCGCCCCCTGCCCGAGGGCCGGTACTTTTTACGCCGCGCTCTTCCCCTGCAATGCAAAATCGGCTCCCGCCCACCGCCTGCCTTAAGGATGGGGGCTTTTTGGGGGCTGCGCGCCGGGAGTCGCGCCGGGCTATCCGCTATTACCTCCCGCAGGCCAAGCCTGCTGGTCGGTATTCGCTCCTATCCCTAGCCCGGGCAGCCACCTCCGAAGTCTTTATGCCGCCTAAAGATGCACTTGAACCGGCTTATAGTTCTCCAAGCCAAGATTTGTGAATCTTGACTTGGAGAACTATAGTTCCTCGGCATCCACACTGTCAACATCTGTGCCCGATGAGGATAAGCTCTGCGGCATTCATTCCGCTGCAATCCTTCAGTTTAATTTGCGTTCTTTCAAGACATCTTCTAAATCCTTGTTCTGATTTGGAGTCTTAAGCATTCTGTAAATGAACACTACCGGGATCAACATTGGAATCAGGAACCCCAATTTTCTTTCGGGATTCAAGCTCCAGGCAACTACTCCGAATATGAGTATTCCGGCAAGAAAACCGATAGCAGATGCATGGAAAATTTTTGATTTCCTTAGCTTTTTTTTCTCGACTAATAGTTCTTCATCGGTCAGGTTGTAAAACGCTTTTTTTTCCATAATTTTATTGTTTTGTGATTTTTTAGCAAGGAAGCCAAGGCCGGACTGTGCAAAAGCCTCGATTCATGGCCATCCCTGACGCTCCCACTCAAACGCTCCGCTCGTCGTCTTCACTACCTTCCGACTCTTACCATTCCGACGGTTCGTTTGGCTGCTCGCTTTTTCCTCCAGCAAGTGAGCTTCAATCTCTCCCTCCAGCGCTTTTTCTAAAAATTGCTTCAACAAGGGCGTGAGTATCCCTTCCTTGCCCAACACCGCATCCCCGGAACGAAGACGCGCTATGGCTTGCGCTTGGAACGACTCAAAGTCAAACTTCTCTTTTTTCATCTCTTGTCAAATTTGCCGTAAGATAATATATTTGACACAGTTTGATGAAGTTACTCAAGCCGTTCATCCCCGCTTTTGGCAATACCTTGTTATATGCCGTTTTTTACTATTCAGCATCCTCTTTTTTTAGTTTTTCAATCAGTTTATAGATGTGAGAACCTAATTTGGTTGGATAATTTTCTTGTGGTTGGTCAAGATTTTTTGCTCTTGACACAGCATTATCAATATGAGGTAGAAAATCCTCTGTTTTAAGGTTTGTCTTATTATAGGAGCCAACAATTTCGACAATTTTTGTTTCTGTGTAATTTCGGTTGCCTGTTTTCTTATTTTTAAAAAGTAACTCCAATACTTCCTCATTATATTCTTGAATATCTTTAATGTGTAGAAGTAGCCAAAACTCAAAACACGGATTGCTTACCGCAACAAACATATTTTCCAAGGCATTACAGGCTTCAATTATTTTTGGAATATTTTTCCATCTATCGGTATCGATAATCATCCAAAGTTCATCTTCTTTCTTAAAATTGAACTCGTCTTTTGCCTCTTTCTTTAACTTACTAAATACGTGATTGGGTGCACTATTTGTGTCATCCATCTCACGTTTTAATAAATGTAAGTAAATCAATTCGTCATTAAATTTGTTTGAGTTCTTAAATTCGGAAAAGTATTTTTCTTCGGTTATGTTGCCCTCAAAAGCCAATACAAATATTTTCTCCCTTTCGGTAGTGTTACTTTCTCTGAAAAATTCTTCTCTTTCTCGTGGCATAGCAAAAATTTTACTTGTTAATTACTGTAAGCTTATTTCTGTTGCCAATTCGTGGTATAGCTTTAAATCTTCCCAATAGGTAGTCTTTCCGAATTTCTTTATCAAATCGCACGTTGTACTCTTCGAGAGAATGAAGACGTGAAGCTCCGTAATTATCCTTGACAGCAAACCAAATTTCATCTTTTCTCAATAGTTTTTGAGTTAATAACGATGATTCGTGGCTTGCTAAAATTAATTGACTATTTATTCCTGTTGATTTTGATAAAAACAAATCTAATAAGTCATAAATCAAATTCGGATGCAAACTTCTTTCCATTTCATCTATGATGAAAACATTATCTCCTTTCAACAAGTCCATTAATAATGGAATGAAGTCCATTATTCTATTTGTACCGTCTGACTCATCACTTGTGTCAAATTTTTCAGGGTTGTTAGCATTTTTCACTTTGTGCTTTGTCATAAATTTTTCAGTTACAATATCATCATTCTTAACCGACAAAAAGTATGTGGTATTCCCTTTAGAGATTATAGAAGCTCTAATATTTTCAGATTTTTTACTTAATAAATCTTCCCTTATTTTCTCCAATAAAGGTTTAGGAATATCTATATTTTCAGAATCAACCTTTTCTAGACAAACACCATCAATTCCTGTGTCAAAATAGGATAAAAATTCTTCAAAAGTGGTAAGCAATTCTACGTCCTGCTTTAATTCGAACTTTAATCCCTCGTTATATTTATCATCAGGAAATATAACTTTTAATGAGTTTTGAAACCAATCAATAACATTAAGTAAGTCGTCAATTTTAGATACGTTCTCTCTAACTTTTCTTGTTCTGATTTCTGTTAAAAAAAGTTGGTTGTTAGGCGTACCTTTTGCTATAAAACGAAGAAATTGTTTTTCCTC